>JAEEGW010000019.1 GCA_016280525.1 Clostridiales bacterium | reverse complement strand
AGTTCAGCTGAAAGATCCGGGAGAGGAAAAAGCTTTTATAGACGAGCTGCGCACAAAAAACGGCAATCTGGAGGTCGCGCTGCTTCCGTATACGGAAATGCAGAACCAGCTGTAAAAAACGTGATTTAAAATATAATTATTTCTTGACATTGCCTTGATTGTATGGTATTATGTAAGCGACGAATCACAAAATACTGTCAACTTTGAAATAATATTCAAAAGCGAAAAAGGAGAAAAAAATGAAAAAGAGGATATTTGCTCTGCTCGTCGCGATCCCCGTGCTTTTATCGGTCTTTATGAACACGGCTTCGGCGGAAGGCGGCGAAGCGCCGGATGAAGACGAAGGCTTTACGGTGGTGTTTGAAGGCGACGCCGGCGTCGCGTCGATAACCGTTTACGATACCCAGGATTACAACGGTACAAGCGTTTCTTTGAGTCCGGGTGAAAGCTCGGTATCGCGCAACGGCGACACAGGCGCGCCCGATTCGACCGGGTCCGGACAGGTGAATTTCACCGTCGTTTTGAACGAAGGCTATTCGCTGTCCGGCGTAACGGCGGAGGCGGGAACGTATAAAAACATCAAAGGTCCGGCCGACACCGGGCTTGCAAACACGTACCGCATAACGAAGATAACGGCAAGCACGACGGTAACGATCACGACCGTAGCCTGCGGGCACGGAAAGATCGCGTCCGGCACCACGCCCGAATGGGTATGGAGCGCCGATTTCGGTACTGCTGATCTGTCATATATCTGCGCCGAATGCGGCGAGAGCGCACAGGCTGCCGGTACGGTAACGAGCGTTCTTACCAACTCTTCCACAATAACGTTTACGGCGTCCGTAACAGTGGACGGAGCGGAATTTACGGACACAAAAACGGCTGCTCCGTTCAAAGCGGATTTCGTATCGGACGAAGGCGTTATGTATATATACGTTTATCATACGCAGGACTATACCGAGCCCGACGATGACGACGCGTCGTCTGCGGTAGCCCGCGACAGCGATACGGGCTGCCCCGTGATAACCGGCGACGGTCAGATCAACTTCGCGGTGATCCTGTACGACGGGTACGAGATAGACGACGTCATCGCAACGCCCGGCGCGTACAAAAACATAAAAGGCCCGTCGGATACGGAAGCTGAGAATACGTACCGCATAACGAAGATCAAAAAGGACCTGGAAATAACGATAACGACGAAAAAATCCGAGCCTGTGATCACGCCGGTAAGAGGCGACTGCAACGGCGACGGCAAGGTAAGCAACAAGGACGTTACGGTCATGTTCAGATATCTTTCTTCCGGAGAGGACGGCGCGGATCCTGATATATACGACTTCAACATAGACGGAGAGATCAATAATAAGGACGTCGTGGCGCTGTTCAGATACGTGAGCACGTTGGAGAATTAAGAATTCAGAATTAAGAATGTAGGGGGCGATCATTGATCGCCCGCTTTTAAATCAAACAAATCAATGTAGGGGCGACCATTGTTCGGGAACCCCCATTGCTCACTCTGTTCGCAACGGGGAACCCCTCGGGTCGTCCGTTTTTAAATCAAACAAATCAATGTAGGGGCGACCATTGGTCGTCCTTTTTAAATCAATGTAGGGGCGACCATTGGTCGTCCGTTTTAAATAGTAAAGAATAAAGAAGAAAGAATAAAGAATAAAAAGGAGTCGCTTCGCGACGAAAATGGGTGGTTTCCCACCCCTCAAGGCGCTACGCGCCACCCCCCATACCCCCCTGTCCCCTCCCACAAGTCGCTGAAACGACTTGAGGGGGCAGCGTGCCAGCCGTAGGGGGCGGCGCCTCGACGCCCCGTTTATAGGGGCGATCATTGATCGCCCGTTTTGTTTTATGCAATTTTCGGCGGGCGACCACCGGTCGCCCCAACAAGGCACATGCTGCCCCATCAAAAAATTGATGGGAGGGGATAGGGGGGTATGGGGGGTTCTCGCCGCAGGCGAGCTTGAGGGGCGGGGGACCCACCATAATTTGTCGCGAAGCGACTCCGTAACTCGTCGAAGGCGAATTTCACTTGCCCGCGGGGCAAATTTCACGTCCGCAGGACATTTCACATTCCGCAAAGCGGAATATTTCACTCCTCGTAAGCGGTCCGGGAATTCGCGTCAAGCCCCCGCCCTGGCGTCTTAATTCATCCGACCGTTCCTTCAAGAACGAGGGTGGCCGTTCCGGGCGTGGTGGACACGGTTCCGTCCGGCAGCGTCGTATACGTTGCCGCGGGCACCGTTATAGCTCCCGGGTCGGACGTGAATATGCCGGTCGTCTCGGAATACGTGTATTCCGTGCCCGACGTCCACAAAGTGCCGTTATACGTTGCGGTAAGACCCGTGAGGACGGGCGCCAGAACGTCGCTTATCGACACGTTCGCGTCAGCCTCCGCCGGGGCGTTTCCGTAATTGCTGATCAGGAAAGTGTAAGTGATATCCTGGTTTGCCGTTACCGTCAGCGGAGAAAGCGTTTTTTCCACCGTCAGATACGGCGCTTCGCTCACGCTCACCGTTTCCGTCGCCGTTATCGGTTCTGCAAGAGCGTCGCCGGACACGGTCACGGTGTTTTCGATCGTGCTGCCGGAGACGAGCGGCGCGCTGCCGTTCACCTGCGCGGCGTACGATATAAGTACGTTTCCGCCGGCGGGTACGGTTATTCCCGTTATGGTCAGCGGCTCCTCGGCCGTTACCTGCGCCGTTGTCTGCACCGCGCCGTTTACGTGTACGAGAACGGAGCCGGTATCGTAAGTCAGAGGATATACTTCCGTCGTCATGCCTGTGGGCGTGAACGCGCCGAGATCGTCCGTCACCGTCAGATTCTGGTCGTCGGACGTTCCCGAGTTTATAAGAGAAACCGTATAAGTTATACGTTCTCCCGCTGAATACGTCTGCTGCAGCGCCGTTTTTACGACGGTCAGCTGTTCAAGTATCTGTCCGGTCGTGACGTTTGAAAGCGTCTGTGTGTTGTTGTAGGTCAAAGTTGCCTGATTTGTAAAGGTTGCCATACAGTAAGATCCTTTCCGGGTGTGACTTTAACGCACACCTGTAACATTATATGCTGTTTTTTTCATATTAGCGCACTTGTTTTTGCAGATTGGTCTTGCTTTTTTTAAAATTTTGGTATAAAATAGAAGCGTAAAAAACCAAATACAGCTGAAAGGGTGATATTATGGCAGATGATTACAGGCCGAGAGGCAGAGAAAGAAACGTTACCGGGCAAGGCACCGGAGCGTACAGACGCGGCCCCGGCACGGGCAACGGTCCCGTCGGCAGCGGCGGAGGATATTCCGGCAGACCCGGCACGTCGCAGGGCGGCGGAGACGGAGGCCCGACCAGAGCGTCCGGCAGCAGCGGAAAGATAATAGGTATTATTATAGCGGTCGTCGCCGTGCTCATCGGTGGAGGCGGCGGTCTTACCGGAATTTTGTCAAACGTCCTCGGAGGCGGCAGCAGCAGTTCGCTCGATCTTACGAGCTATCTTTCAAGCTTTACCGGATCCAACGTTTCAACGGGATGGAGCGGAAACGCCAACAACGCGTCGTCGCTCAACACGTCCGTCGCAAGCGGCACGAGAGACAGATACACCGCGCTGACCGGCGGCGGAGCGGACACCGTCACGCTCATGATGTATATGTGCGGCACGGACCTTGAAGCAAAGCACGGCATGGCGTCCGCGGACCTTAAAGAAATGGCGCAGGCGGCGCTGTCCGACAAGGTGAACGTTATAGTTATGACCGGCGGCTGCAACGCCTGGAAAACGTCCGGCATAAGCAACTCCACTACGCAGATATACAAAATAGAAAACGGCAGTTTAAGGCAGCTCGTCAAGGACAACGGCAAAAAAGCCATGACTGATCCGGCGACGCTTACCGAATTTATAAAATACTGCAAAAACAACTACCCGGCGACACGCTACGAGCTCATACTCTGGGATCACGGCGGCGGAACGACGGGCGGTTACGGCTACGACTTGCTTGACTCGTCGAAAGGCGCGATGAGCATAGGCGGCATAAACAACGCTCTGACGAACGCCGGAGTCAAGTTCGATTTCGTCGGATTTGACGCGTGCCTTATGGCGACGGCGGAAAACGCGCTGATGCTGACTAAGCACGCGGACTACCTCATAGCGAGCGAGGAGACAGAGCCCGGCATCGGCTGGTACTACACGAGATGGCTGTCCGAGCTTTCAAAGAACACGTCCATGTCCACGCTTCAGGTCGGACAGATGATAGTGGACGACTATACGGACACCTGTCAAAGAAACTGCTCCGGTCAGAAGACGACGCTTTCGCTCGTTGATTTGGCGGAGCTTGAAGCGACTGTACCGAACAGCCTTAAAGAGTTCGCCGCCAAAACGACGGAAATGATAAAGTCAAACGAATATCAGACCGTTTCCGACGCGAGAAGCAGCACAAGGGAATTCGCGGTATCTTCAAAGCGCGACCTCGTTGACCTCGTCCATCTTGCGAAGAACATGAAGACGACGGAGGGCGGAGAACTTGCGGAAAAGATACTTTCCGCGGTAAAATACAACCGCACGTCGTCAGAAATGACGAATTCGTACGGCTTGTCCATATACTTCCCGTACAACAGCCCGTCAAAGGTCGACACGGCTGTCGCGACGTACAATCAGATAGGCATGGACGGAGAATACGCGGAGTGCATCAAGCAGTTTGCAGGCTATGAAACGACGGGACAGACCGCCGCCGGCGGAACGTCGTCCCCGCTTTCGTCGCTTCTCGGAAACTTCAGCTCGTCCGGCACGCAGTCGTCCGACATGATATCGAGCCTGCTCGGCAGTCTGCTCGGAAAATCTACGAAAGACTCCGAATATCTGCAGGCGCTTGACGTGAACGCCGCTTCTTCGTACGTAGCGAAGAACCAGTTTGACAGCTCGAAGCTGCGCTGGAAGGTCTCGGGCGGCAAGAAGGTCATGGGACTCGAACTTGAACAGTGGAAGCTCGTATCCGACCTTGAACTTAACGTATTTATTGACGACGGAGAGGGCTACATCGACCTCGGACTTGACAACACGTTCGATTTTGACGACGACGGCAATCTCATAGGTGAATACGGCGGAACGTGGCTCGCAATAGACAATCAGATAGTCGCGTACTATCACACGGACACGTTTGACGACGGCAAGAACTACCGCATCTGCGGCAGGATCCCCGTGCTGCTGAACGGTGACAGAGCCGACCTCATAGTAGTGTTCGACAACGCGAATCCGTACGGATATATTGCCGGCGCGAGATACGATTACAGAGGTGGAGGAACCGACACGGTCGCCAAGGAAACGACAGCGCTTCAGGACGGAGACAAGATAGACTTCCTCTGCAATTACTACGGATACGACGGATCGTTCAAAGACAGTTATATGTTAGGCGAACAGTACACGGTAAACGGCACGCCGAAGATCAGCGACGTGTATCTGCCGTCAGGTACGAAATACAGCGCGGTATACAGGTTTACGGATATATACGACCAGCAATACTGGACGCCGGAGATGTGAAAAAAGGGGTTTCAAACCCCTTTTTTCAGTGATATGTTCCGCAAGGCGGAACGTGATGTTTGACTGACGTCAAGTGATGTTTGCTTCGCAAGTGATGTTTGCCTGCGGCAAGATAAGGTGTCGCTTACGCGACGATCTGTGTCGCTACGCGACATTTGGGTGGTCCCCACCCGTGAACCCCCAAAAACTCGGCAAGCTCGTTTTCGGGGAACCCCGGGCCACCCCTCAACACCCCCCAAACCCCCTCTTACCCCTCCCGGGAACCCCCATTGCTCACGAGTTCGCAACGGGGAACCCCGGTCCCGCAATCTCAAAAAGATTGAGGGGGCGGGGGCTGTCGGTCGCCCGTTTCACGTGCAAGGAGAATTTTATAATTAAAAAATGTCCCTGCGGGACGTTTTTTTTAAAAAAACCTTACCTTTTTATATAAAACGGTGTCTTTATGTTTGAAGGGTCAGAAAGCTCGGGTATATGCCGCTGCGCGCGGCGGCGGCGCCCGGATGAAAGGAGGCGATCTTGTTGGAAGACTGCGAGATACTGAAGCTTTATATGCAGCGTGACGAAAAAGCGCTTGCCGAAGCAAAAAGCAAATACGGCGCGGTCTGCACGGAGATCGCCTACGGTATCCTTCACAACAGGCAGGACGCGGAAGAGGTCTGCGCGGACGTGCTGTTACACAGCTGGAACAGCATACCGCCGGCAAACCCGCAAATGCTCGGCGCGTTTCTTTTTAAAAGCGCGCGCAATCTCGCGCTCAACAGAGCACGCGACGAAAAACGGCAGAAACGCGGAGGCGGCACCCCGGTCGTGCCGCTATCCGAGCTTGAGGACTGCCTGCCGTCCGGCTTTGATGCGGACGGCGAGGTCTGCGCAAAGGAGCTTTCGCGTATTCTCAACCGCTTTTTGTCGGAGCTTGGCGACGACGCGCGGCGTATCTTCATTCTCCGTTACTATTACGAAATGAAGGAAAAAGATATTGCAAAAAAGCTCGGCGTCAGCCTCGGCAAAACGAAAATGTCGCTTCACGCATCCAGGGAAAAGCTGCGTGAAAAACTTAAAAAGGAGGGGTATTTCAATGAGTAAAAAAGACGTTATAAGCGAAGCAATAGACAGTATTGACGACAAATATTTGGCGGACGCGGCGTCGTACAGCGCGCCTAGAAAGAACAGGTATATCGTATCCGAGATAATCGGCTCCGTCGCCGCCGTCGCGGCGATAGCGTTATTTGCCGTTGTGCTCTCGCACTATGCAAAAAAGACGGACGATATTTCAAACCCGGCGGCGTCCGGTGATAATTCCGTCGTTGTAACGGAGCAGACGGAGGAGGGAACGGAAAGCGACCCGCAGATAAGAGACGAGCGGATATCCGCGCTGTTCAGGGTGCTTGCGAACAAAGGCTGGTATGACGGCGGCGAATACAGAGATTATGAGTTTCTGACGCATGACGAAGCCGAATATATAAACGTTACGACAGACGAGATAAAAGAAAAAATGCCCGCCGTCACTTTGATAAAGAACGGCACGGCGCTGTTTGTGATGAAAAACGACACCGTTTATAACCCGCTTGTCATACAGGACGGCAGCTGGTCGGCTTCTCTTACGGATTACAATAACGACGGCGTGACCGATCTGCTTGTAACGGCCGACCGGGGCTCAAAAACGTCGCGTCTGTCCGGTTACGTTCTCGACATGAAAACGAATGAATTCATACCGCAGTATACGGAAGATAATATCGTTTTGCCCGACGATTTCAGCTTCAGTATAGTCTGGGATTATTACGGAATAAGCTCTTACGACAGCAAGACCGGAAAGCTTATAAAAACGTACGATACGGCGGATATAAGCAAATACACGGCGACGTATAACATGACCGAAGAAGAGCTTTTGAAAATATATAAAATCCTGTTTTACGATATAGACATAAGAGAATATCCGGACGAATACGATCCTTATAATCCTTCTGATAAAAAGACCCTCACGGGCGGCAAGGACACCGTGATAATAAAAGCAACGGCAAACGGAGAAGAAAAGACCGTAGAGTGCAGAGATATTGTAAAAAGTTATAGAGGAATAAACGGTACTGCGACCGCGTTCGTTCTGTCAAAATACAGAATAACGTCAATCTTAACGTCAACGCCGGAATGGAAAGCGCTTCCGGCAAATGAAATATTAAGCTACGGCGACGGCACGGTCCCGCGTTATCCGTCCCCTAACTTTTAACGCGGCGCAGCCGCTCATAACGTTCGCGTAAGCGAGATCATAATTGTAATTTTATTACGGGTCGTCGTGGGCGCCGACCCCTACCGGATAAACACAGTTTGTTTTGTGGTATGGAACGGCGGGAGGGGAGACCCCTCCCCTACGACATTATCCGATTTTCTTAATTCTGAATTCTTAATTCTTAATTGTTCCTGTATTTCTCAAACCTCTTATCGTCAAACGCCGGTATTCTGCCGGTTCCGCGGCGGATGCTCCCTAAAAAAGCGCCGAGCAGAGCGCAGCCCGCGGTCGCGGGTATGAACGCCGGATGAAGACTGCCGGCGGCGATAAGAGAAACGATCATAACGGTGACAATGAACATCGCGCCGCTTATGATCCCGGCTATGAACGGGCGCTTTTCCGTACAGCGCGCGCCTGTGAACGCGCCGGTGAAACAGCATAAAAACAGAGCGGCCGCCCCGAGCCACGAAAGCGACGCCGGATCAGCCGACAAAAGCGACAGCGCGGCAAGCACGGTGAGCAGTATGACCGCGAAAACGGAAGCGGACGCGCCGCCGACCGCGGCGGAAGCGAGCATATCAAGCGATTTCTTTTCGCCT
>JAEEGW010000128.1 GCA_016280525.1 Clostridiales bacterium | reverse complement strand
GGCGATCAGGGCGCTGTCATACTGGAGCTCGGCACGGTGGACCCGAAGGCGACCGTGACCGTCGCCGTACCGCATCTTGAAGACGGCAATTATTACGACGCTATAACCGGAAACAAAGCCGTGGTGTCGGATCACAAGGCGTATTTAAAATTTGAGGCGAACGGGCTTGCGGTGCTTACCCGTACGAAGAGTTTGCATCCGCAGCTTCAGATATCCGACCGCGACTGCTCGTTTGCGGGAGACAAGACCGTGACCGTCAGCGTAAAGCACGCGGAAGAAGCGTATTACAGCTTCAATAACGAAAGCGCGAAAACGGAAATAAACGGACAGACGGAAATCGCTTTGCAGGACCACGCCGAAAACGGCGTATGTCTGCTCCGCATATATTTAAAGAACGGAAACAACGTGTACGAACGCACGTTTACATACAAAAAGGTAGAATTGAAGGGCGATCTGTTTAACGTGGTGAACCTTGACGAAAAGTATTTCAGCGATGAATATGAGCTTTATATCTGGAGCTGGTCGCCGGGACGCTGGAGCAGGGATTATACCGTGGAAGACGGCGTTCTGCTTATAGACACAAAGGGAATGGAAGGTTTCCTCATAGCCGTGTTCGAAGCCGGCTACGAGGTGAGCAATATAAATAACTGGGATCCGAACGTTATAAAACAAAGCACCGACATAAAAGGCGACGCGCTCAAAGCGGGATTTGCCGATATGGCGGGATTCTGATAAGGGAAAAAATATGAAAACCAAAAGATTTTTAAGTTTGTTTTTATGCTGTATTTTCGTGCTGACGGTCGTTTTGAGCGGATGCACGAGCTCCGACGAAGGGCCGGACGACGTTCCGATACAGCTTACGCCGGCGGGCAGCGTTATCAGTAAATACACAAAGGACGACAAAGATTACGCGTCGCTTCCCGCGGAGAATACGAAGACAGTCCGCCTGCATTACAGAAGAAACGACGACAGTAATAACGACAGAAGCAGCTATCAGGCGTGGAACGTCTGGGCGTGGGATATGACGAACGGCGGCAACGGCGCGGCGTACGAGTTTACCGGCTACGACGATTACGGCGTTTACGCGGACCTCGATCTTAACGTCATAGCCGACGGCAAAGCGATAGACAAGCTCGGCTTCATCGTCCGCACGGACACCTGGTCAAAAGACCCGGACGGCGACAGATCGATTGATATAAACGAAACGTCGCCCGGCGGCTTGCAGAACGTATACGTAAGAACGGCGGAATCCACGGTGTTCGACACTCAGGAAAACGCCTGTAAATCGATTGTCAGCTACGCGATGCTGAAAAGCTCAAATACGTTAAGCGTATATTTCAAACCGTTATCAAACGAGTTCAAGTCTTATAAACCGAGATTTGCCGTAACAATAAACGGGGAAGACTATACCAAGTTTTCAATGGGAGAATACGACGCCTCGCTTAAAAAAGTAGAGCTATTGCTTGACAAAGAAATAGATATTTCCGACGTGGTGACGGTAAGCTACCGCTTTGACCCCACGTGGATAAATAAAGTTGATCTTATGTTTACTAATTACTACGATACGGAAGAATTTGATCAGAAATATTCATACGACGGCGACGATCTGGGCGCAACGTTTGACGATGAGGCAAACGCGACGAAGACCACATTCAAGGTCTGGGCGCCCACGAGCACGAAGCTTGTCGTAAATCTCTACAACACCGGCGATTATATGACGGAAACGGCGCCGTACGCATCGTACGACATGGTCAAAGGCGACAAAGGCGTGTTCTCGTACACCGTAAACGAAAATCTTGACGGAAAATATTACACCTACACCGTAACGAATTCAAAAGGCACAAACGAGGTAGTCGACCCGTACGCGAAGAGCGCGGGCATAAACGGCCGCCGCGGCATGATAGTCAACTTTACAAAGCTCAATTCGGAGCTTGACGGCTGGGCGGCGGATCAAAGACCTTTTGACGGCAACAACGTTGACGCATCAATTTATGAAATACACGTCCGCGATATGACGATAAGCCCGTCAAGCGGCGTGGCGGAGAAAAACCGCGGCAAATTCTTAGGCTTGGCTGAAACAGGCACGACGTATACGGAAGACGGCGTAACCGTTTCCACCGGTCTTGACCATTTGAAAGAGCTTGGCATAACTCACGTTCAGATACAGCCGTTCTACGATTACGTATCCGTTGACGAAACGAAAACGACCACCGAAATGTCGGCGGACAATTATAACTGGGGCTACGATCCGTTGAACTACAACGTCCTTGAGGGCAGTTATTCCACCGATCCTTACGACGGATACAACAGAATAAAAGAATTCAAAACAATGGTCATGGCGATGCACAACGCGGGCATATCCATAAATATGGACGTCGTTTACAACCATACCGGACCGTCGGAGAATTCCAATTTCAACCTGCTCGTACCGTATTACTATTACAGAACGAAAGCCAACGGCACGTTCTATAACGGCTCCGGCTGCGGCAACGAGCTTGCGTCAGAGCGTTATATGGTAAATAAGTTCTTCCGTGAATCGTGTAAGTTCTGGGTAGAAGAGTATCACCTCTCCGGCTTCAGATTTGACCTTATGGGACTTATCGACAACCAGACGATGATAGATATTTATAAAGACTGCAGTGCAATTTATCCGAGCGTCATGGTCTACGGCGAGCCGTGGGCGGGCGGCGCCACGGAGCTCAAATCCGGCAACAGCGAAAACAAGCTGAGCGAGCAGATGACTGTTCAGGAATCGCTCGCGCAGGATTATTTCTCCGGGTCAGGCGTTCTCGTCGGCGCGTTCAACGACGTTATAAGAAACGCGATAAGAGGCGACAACAACCCGGGCAAGGGCTACGTTCAGGGCGATACCTCAAACGCGTCCCTGATAGCCATGTGTCTTGAAGGCAGATTCTCAAAAGGCACGGTAAAAACGGAGGCGATAGATCCGGATCTCGTGCTCAATTACGCGGCCTGCCACGACAATTACACGTTATACGATCAGCTTGTCCAGACCATGGGCGAGGACAGACTGCCCGCGGCATACACGCAGGCGGATTCAATAGTATTCCTCTCGGAAGGCGTCCCGTTCATCCAGGAGGGCGAGGACTTCATGAGAAGCAAGTATAACGAAACGACGGGAAAATACGACGGCAACTCGTATATCTCCGGCGACTTTGTAAACGTAATGGATTATTCCTTAAAGATAAAACACCTTGATACGTTTGAAAAAATAAAAGAACTGATAGCGCTGAGAAAAGCCGAGGCGGCTCTGCGCCTGTCTTCAAGAGACGAGATAAAAGCCAAAGTAAAAGACGTCGCGTTTGACGGCGGCATCATAAGATTCACCGTTGACGGCCTTAAAGTCGTACATACCGTAAACGGCGGCACGCTTGAGCTTGACGGAAACTATGAAATAATATATTCAAACGTACGCGAACAGTACGGCGAAGTGTCAAATGAAATAAGTCTTCTGACAAACGAATCCGTAGTTTTGAAAAAGGCGGGCTGATATGTTTAAAAAGGGACAGGTCAGCACACAGGTAGACAAAGGGCCGTTCATTTTCACGCTCGTTTCTCTCGCTGCCGGCCTTGCCGTCACGGTGCTTTTGTTCGTGCTCGGCAAAGGAGACGGGCTTGCGGTGTTCGCAGGCATACTGTTTGCGGTCGTTACGCTTGCCGCGGCGGCGGTGCTGTTTGCACTTGTCTCGGACAGAGTCTATATTGAAGACGAAGTGCTTCACATGTCTTATCTGTTCAGAAGAAGGACCGTACCAATTAAAGACATAGGCAAAATATCCTTTGCGGACGATCTGTATTTCGTTTTTGATAAAAAGGATACCAAAATAGGCACAATGAACGCAAAACTCACATCAATAGGGGACGTTATATTTGCGCTTGACAAAGCCGGCGTAAATTTTGTTTAAAAATAATATTGTTTGGAGGACAATATGGCAAACCTTAAACTTTCCCATATCTACAAGGTCTATGATAACGGTCACAAGGCTGTGAACGATTTTTCAATAGACATCGCTGATCGGGAATTTATTGTTTTTGTCGGCCCGTCCGGATGCGGAAAATCCACCACGCTCCGGATGATAGCCGGACTGGAAACAATAACCGCGGGAGATCTGTTTATCGGCGACACGTTAGTCAACGATATGGAACCGAAGGACCGCGACATTGCTATGGTGTTCCAGAGCTACGCTCTGTACCCGCATATGTCGGTGTACGAGAATATGGCTTTCGGACTCAGAAACCGCAGAATGCCCGAGGCGGAAATAAAAGAACGGGTCATGAAAGCGGCAAAAATGCTTGACATAGTTGACTATCTTGACCGCAAGCCGAAACAGATGAGCGGCGGTCAGCGTCAGCGTGTCGCGCTCGGACGCGCGCTCGTGCGCGACCCGAAGGTATTTCTGCTTGACGAACCGTTGTCAAATCTCGACGCAAAGCTCCGTGCGACGATGCGCGCAGAGATAACCGCTCTTCACAAGAGCTTAAACACCACGTTCATATACGTAACGCACGACCAGGTGGAAGCCATGACGATGGGCACGAGGATCGTCGTTATGAAGCTCGGCTACGTCCAGCAGATAGACACGCCGATGAATCTTTACAATTCCCCGTACAACAAATTCGTCGCGGGATTTATCGGAACTCCGCAGATGAATTTCTTTGACGTAACGCTGAAAAGAGAACACGATACGGTCACCATCAGATTTTCAAACGGCGACAGCACGGACGTTCCGTACGAGGCCGTGTCCAAGATCGACAGCAGATATCTTGACGGCGAAAAACCGGTGATCTTCGGTATCCGTCCCGAGCATATCGATATAGATAAAGACGGCGGCCTGAAATTCATAGTTACCGGCGTGGAGCGTCTTGGCAACGAGACGATAATCTACGGCAAACTGGGCGACAGCTTGGGCGAGTTCACGTTGAAGGACGAGGGCAACACGATAGTTGTCAAACTCGTTGACCGTGACGATCTTGCCGTAGGCGACGTGGTCTACGCTCATCCGAAGATGAACAAGCTGCACTTCTTTGACAAAGAAACAGAGATAACTTTAATACATAATATACCGCTTCACAATACGATAGAAGCCCGCGTGAGCGCGGGCGCGCTCAGAGCCATCGGTACGGAAGTGATTCTGCCGGACGCGCTTTCCAAAACTCTGCCCGAGGGAAGCGTAGAGCTCGCAATACCGCCGCAGGCGATAGTAAAAGACAGCGACTTTTACCTTAAAGTCGCCCGCATAGAAAAAGTTGACGGCAAAAACCTCGCGTATCTGCAGAACGGCGAAAACTATCTGTTCGCGCTGGTGGACGACTGCGTGACAGAGGGCGAAGATTACGGATTCTCCATCCTTTACGACAAGATGACCGTAAAGGCAAACGGAAAAGACGTCGCTCTGCCCATAGAAGACGAAGTATCGCTCAACGGCCGCTTCTCCAAGAAAGAACTGCGTGAAAACGGCGAAAGAGTGCTTCATTTCTATTACAATATCGACAAATATTCAATAGAAGCCGAAAAAGAAAACGGATATAAGATAAACTCAATAGACAAAGATCACTGCTACGATTACACGTACCGCTACGTTCTGAACAGAGACAATATCCGCACGGTATCCGACGGCGAGGACGGACTTGACGTCGATATACTTGAAAAACTCGATTACGGCAGCGTCTGCTACGCAAAAGCGAAGACGGAAGACGGTCAGGAACTTCTTATCAAGACGGATAAGGATTTTGACGGAACAAAAGCGAAGATCGCGTTTGACGCGAAAGACGTATCCGTATATTCCACGAGAATAGACATGATGCTCTGCTGATGAAAAACGGCACAAACGACGTAAAGCTCGATCTGGAACCGAATTCAAAGCCGTATCTGTTAAAAAGAATAATATCGGACGGGTTTGACACCGTAATGATATTCGTTCTTTTCATGGCGCTTTCCGCGCTTGTCTTCGCGTCTCCTCTTGCAAACGTATACAACACGCATTACGAGAATTATAAAAAGATCCAGGACAGCGTGAAGGAAGAGTACGGGGACGACGCGGCGGCTATAACGGAGAAGCTGAACAATGACTGGACCTACCGTGACGAGCAGTTTGCGGCAAACCTGCACGGCTACGTGCTGAAGCTGCTTGCGGGCTTCATCGCGGAGGCGGCGGTACTGCTTATAATACCGCTGATAAGCCGAATGAGAGGCACTCCCGGAAAGCTTATGACCGGGCTGATACCGTTTAACGAAAAGCGGCAGACCAAAGCTTCACGTCTTACGGTATTTTTCAGATTTCTGTTTATATTCATAATCGACAGTGCGATACTGTATCTGTTTACCGGGATACTTACGTTTTTGCTCGTTCCCGTTATCAGACTTATGGAGATGCTTTTCAATAAAAAGAACAAAACGATCTGCGACGCCGTAACCGGCGTAATGATCATAGAAAAATTATCCTACAACGGAATAGATATGGAGGAAAAATCATGAAAAAATTTATTGCATTAACGCTTGTTCTTATGCTTGTCGCCGCGATGTTCGCGGGCTGCGGCGGATCCGGCGGAGATAAGCTGATCCGCGTATGGGTAGGCGAAGAATCCGTTGAATTTTATCAGACCGTCTGCAACGAATACGTTGCGGCGCATCCGGATTTCGGCTATACCGTAGAGGTAAAGGGCATGGATACCGGCGCGGTCGCCGGAACTATTTCCACAGACCCGAAAGCCGCGGCGGATATTTACACCGTTGCGCATGACAATATAGGCAAACTCGCGTCCACCCAGTGCGCAAAGCCGATAGGCGACCAGTCGCTTATAGATCAGGTGCTCGCGGACAATCCCGAATCGTTCCGGAACGTTATTTATTCGACCCTGAACGGTCAGAAATATCTGTACGGCGTTCCGTATATCTCCCAGGCTCTGTTCTTATACTACAACAAATCGCTCGTAACGGAAGAACAGGCAAAGACTTTTGAAGG
>JAEEGW010000127.1 GCA_016280525.1 Clostridiales bacterium | reverse complement strand
CGCGTGGTCAACGCTGAACAAAGAAAAACGCAGGCTGTATAACGAAGTTCTTGTCGCCGCGCTGTGCTATGCGGAATACGTCATGCTGCCCGACGCGGACACGGCGAAATATATATACGAGTGCGTTTTCTTTGATTCACCCGAGCTTTTCTATCTCTCCGAGACGCCGAAGATCGAGGGCAATAAACTTATATTCGATTACGTTTTCACGCTTGAACAGGCTGAAAACACGGCCAGGGAGCTTAACTATGCATATAGCGAATTTCTTCAAAGCGAAATAAAAGAAGAGCTGACGGACTATGAAAAGCTGATCGCGCTGTACGAATACATAATAAACCGCACCAAATACGCGGACGAGGCAAGCGAGGACTATGACAACAATATTTTTAACGAAGCGGTCTACCGCTCCGCTTCGGCAATAGGTCCGCTTCTGGACTGCCGCGCTATATGTATCGGCTACGCGCGCGCAACGCAGTATCTGGCGCTGCGGCTCGGCATACAGACGTTTACCGTAAAAGGTGGGGACACCGACGGCGACGTTCATTATTACGACCTCGTCCTTCTCGGCGACGATTACTATTACGTGGATACGACGTGGGGCGACCCGGTGGACCCCGAGAGGATAAAGGATTATCTTACCTACAACTATTTCTGCATAACCACGGACGAGCTTTTAAGGTCGCATCAGACAAACACGTCCGTGACGCTGCCGGTCTGCACCGCAACGGAATACAACTATTTCATATATAACGGCCTGACGGCGGAAACGGCTGAGGAGATAGCAAACAAGGCGTACGAGGCGTATATGCGCGGCGACGCGGAGATCAGGCTCAAAGTGGATTTTGAGAAGCTCGATACGGTATACGACGGGTTAAAGGACGCGATGAACCGGATATTTTTAGAAAAAGGTCTGGCGGGCGTATCGTACGCCTACGGCAGATCAAAAGGCCCGTCTACCGTGTTCGTAAAATTTACATATTAAGAAAACCGAGCCGACGAAAAGTCGGCTCGGTTAAATTGTAGATAAAGTATTTTCACAAAACTCCTTCCGTCAACTTACGTGAACCCCCAACGCTCTCAAGTTCGCGTCGGGAAACCACTATCGTTGACACCTTCCTTAAAGAGGGAGGCAGTACCTCATCCGTCACTTCGTGACACCTTCCCCCAAGGGGAAGGCATACAGGCTCCTCCTTCGGGGGAGCTGTCATCCGGGATAATTCCCGGATGACTGAGGGAGTTTGTCTTCGCTCTGAGCGTACCGGCGAAAAGTCGGCTCAGCTTTTATTTAATCGTAATTCCTATAACTCTCGCTTTTATGGCAAGCTCCGTCCGGCTCTGGTAGCCGGTTTTTTCAAGCATGGACCTTACGTGCGCTTTTACGGTGTTCTCGGATATTCCGAGCTCCTCCGCAACGGCGCCGTTCGTCGCGCCGGTGGTTATTATGCGCAGCACTTCAAGCTCGCGTTCCGTGAACTCCGAGCTTTTTGCAAGTCCGAGCATAACGGCGGGCGGACTGTCCGGATACACGGATTCTCCCGCCATTGTTCTGTCCATTACGTCAAGTATCGTTTCCTGCTCCGCTTCCTTGTACCAGAAGCTGTCCACGCCTATTTTCTTTGCCCTCTCTATCCAGCTGTGCTCCGGCATGGACGTAACGGCTATTACTTTAACCGCCGGATATCTTTCCTTTATGCGTTTTGCCGCGTCAAGCCCGTTAGACCCGTCGTTCATCAGTATATCCATAAGTATTAGGTCAACGCTGTGCTTTAAAAAATACACCTCCGCGACGGACGCGCTTGATAATGAGAACGCAAGCTCGTATTTTTCGCTGTTTTGAATGTATAACTCAAACAAATGGCGCGACATTGCCTGGTCGTCCACTATCATAACTCTTACTTTGCCCATTTTCTCACCCTTTCACGTTAAGCTTTATAGTCAGCTCAAATCCGTTTTCCCACTCTATGCTCATTTGACCGCAATGCCTTTCAACGTTTTTGCGGAGCGTGTTGAGACCTCCGGTCTCCTCAATAGGTTTGTCCGGTGCTTTGCCGTCGTTTTTTATTTTTATCACGTAATTTCCGTTATCTGACGAGGCGTTTACGTATATATTATGCCCCTCCGCGTGCTTTACGGTGTTTGTAAGACACTCTCTTATCGCCGACGCGGATATCTGTTTTATAAGCGGCTCGTCCGATATCCGCCCGCTGTAATGAAGAGCTACGTCAACGGCTTCCGCCGCCTCGGAAAGCGCTTCTCTCCAGTCGTCGGACGTGTCGGATATGGTTTCTCTCCGCAAAACGGATATAGTGACGCGCCACAGCTTTACAAGCGAATCTCTGTCCTTGTCTTGCCGGTAAAGATACGAGCGCAAAGACAAAAGAGCTCTTCCCACGTCGTCGTGTATCCTGATCTTTGCGTCAAGCAGTTCCCTGTCGCGTATCATGGAATCCATTTCTTTGCTGTACTGCCGTATTTTCTTATTCGTCGCCTCTATCCTGTCGTTTCTGTTTTTAAGCTCCAGGCTTTTTATATAAAGCTCCGTCACGTCGTACGCAGTACATTCGTTATATATCCCGCTGTTATCCGTTATCGTCCCGGTCTTTATATTCCACGCGCTGCCGTCGGACAGAAGCAGAAGCACGCTGTCCTTATTTTTTTCGGTACGGCAGCCGTCTTTTAGTTTTATATCGCAGAGCTTTTCAAAAACGGAAGCGTCGCAGTCGCCGGAATCAAACGCGGTCTGCATTATTTTTTTCATTTTTGCGTTTATCAAAACGGGTTTGCCGTCTTTACTGAAGCATACGCCGTCCGGCATGCCGTCAAGCCCTTGCTTCAGCGAATAAAGAAGATCTGTACTCATACCGCCTCCCTGCCCGCTTTAAGCGTTACGAATAAACAGCCGTCTTCCTTTTCCGTATGAAGCTCGAAGCCCGCGCTTTTCGCGGCTTCATAGAAGCTTTCGTCAACCGCCGCGTCCTCGTTTGCCGCTTCTATAAACAGAGTAAGTCCTTTTTCGTCCTGTTTGAGCGTTACAAGGATCGCGGGCAGAAACGTAAGCGCGGATTCCACTACTGACTCAAAAAGACCGTACATAAGAAGCTCGTAAGATACGGGCAGCTCTATTCCCTGCTGTATATCGGCGTAGCACGCCGTGTCAAGCAGACGCAGATACGTAAACGACTCGTTTATGCAAAGATACAGCTCAAAGCTGTCCGTTTTGCTGTCCGAAGACGACAGCAAAAGCAGATTTGAATAGCGCTTCACGAAAGCGCCGAGAACGCCCGCGTATTTCATGTGACGGCAGAAGCCCGCCTCGTCATCCGGCAGGTTGTTCAATATCTCGTCCAGCTTGTTCAGCTGCGGCTGTAAGCTCTCGGATATGCCGTCAAACAGACGGTTCTGCTCCGCCGTGCGCTTTTTTGCCTCCTCAAGCGCCGCCGCCTCGTTCAACGCCGCGCTTTCCTCAAGCAGATAGTCGCCCGTGTCGGACAGCTCTTCGTTCAACCGCAATAGCTCGCTGTTGTCCTCATACCAGTAAAAGCGGCCGCAGTCCGTTTTTATACTTTGCAAAAGCGTCGTGTTGTCCGGCAGATACACCGGGTGCTCTTCCGACTCGGACAGCTGTTTTTTCGCAGGCGCCGCGCCGCGGTCGGACTTTAATAAAATATTGTGATCGCCGTCAACAAGACCGCCGCAGACGGACGATTTTCTGAATAAAGATTCGTATATTTCACTCATAAACGGCGCTCACCTCCCGACGTATCCGATATTACTATTAACAATACCATAAAATGATAAAAAAGTCAACACTTTTGAAATGTTGTATGCATAACTTAAATATTGACAAACGGATTTATTTGTGGTAATATATATTATGTATTATTATATACAATTACACAACTGTGGGGAACCAAGATGGAAAAAACAGATCTTAAAGCCCAATTAAAGGAAGTAGCGCAAAGAATAAGAACGCTGCGAGAGATAATGGGCATCTCCGAAGCGGATATGGCGGAACTTACCGACGTCACGCTTGAAGAGTACAAAAAATTCGAATCAGGCACCGCGGATTTCAGCTTTACGTTTATTTACAAATGCGCAAACCACTTAAGAGTCGACCCCACGGATCTCATACGCGGCGAAAGCCCGACTTTGTCTAACTATTCACTTACCCGCGCGGGAGAAGGTCTTCCCATAACGCGCAGAAAAGGCTTCAAATACATAAACATGGCGCCGCTTTTCAAGCAGAAGACGGCGGAGCCGTTCTTTGTGGAAATGCCGTATTCAAAGGCGGACGCGGAGGGCGAGATACATACCTCCACGCACGAGGGTCAGGAATTTGACGTTATGCTCACCGGACAGATGAAGTTCCGCATCGGCAATCACTACGAGATACTTAACCCCGGCGACAGCATTTATTACAACTCCGCAAACCCGCACGGCATGGTCGCCCTGTCGGAAGACGGCGCGACGTTCTACGCGATAATCTTAAAGAAGAACGAGAGCGCGGAGCCGGACAGATTTGAAAAGATAGTCACGGCAAGAAAAGCGAGAAGCTACGAATGTCCCGCCGCCGCAAAATTCGTTGATACGAAGGCGGACAAAGAGGGCGTTTTATCCGCTATCTCATTCAAAAACGAAGATAAATTCAATTTCGGTTTCGATATAGTGGACGAGATTGCAAACAGGAATCCGGACAAGCTCGCCATGCTGCATCTTTCGGCGGACAAGACGGAGCGCCGTTTTACGTTCTCGGATATTAAGCGCGGCTCGGCTCAGGTGGCCAATTATCTTGAATCGCTCGGCATAGGCAAGGGCGACACGGTCATGCTCGTTATGAAGCGCCACTATGAGTTCTGGTTCGCGCTGACCGCCATACACAAAATGGGCGCGATAGCCATACCCGCTACGAATCAGCTGATGAAGCACGATTTTGAATACCGCTTCAAAGCCGCGGACGTTAAAGCAATTATCTGCACCGCGGACGGCGACACGGCGGAGCAGGCGGAGCAGGCGGCGGAAAGCTTCCCCGGACTTATAAAAATGATAACCCACGGCAGCCGCGACGGCTGGCTCGATTTTGACGAAGCTTATCCGAAGTGCTCCGACGTATACGAAAGAAGACCGGACACGCCGTGCGGCTTTGATCCGATGCTTATGTTCTTCACCTCCGGTACCACGGGCTATCCGAAGATAGCGATGCACGACTACCGCTACGCGTTAGGTCACTACATAACCGCAAAATACTGGCACAACGTAAATCCGGACGGGCTTCACTTCACCATTTCAGACACGGGCTGGGGCAAAGCGTTATGGGGCAAATACTACGGACAGTGGATGTCCGAAGCGCCTGTATTCACATACGATTTTGAACGCTTCCACGCTGACGATATACTCCCGCTGTTTGCAAAATATCATATAACGACGTTCTGCGCGCCGCCTACTATGTTCAGATTCTTTATAAAAGAAGATTTGTCAAAATACGATCTTTCGTCCATCGAACATTCGACCACGGCGGGCGAGGCGCTCAACCCCGAGGTGTTCGAGCAGTGGAAACGTGCGACGGGCCTGAGCATTATGGAAGGCTTCGGTCAGACGGAAACGACGTTATCCGTCTGCAACCTCGTAGGCACCACGCCGAGAGTGGGCGCCATGGGCAGACCGAGCCCGTTATACGACGTTGACGTCATAAACGAGGACGGTCAGAGCGTCCCGATAGGCGAAACGGGCGAGATAGTGATAAAACTCGACAAAGGCAGACCGTGCGGTTTGTTCATGGGTTATTACAAGGATAAAGAAAAAACGGACGCCGCGTTTGAAGGCGGCGTGTACCACACCGGCGACACCGCGTGGAGAGATGAAAACGGGTATTTATGGTACGTCGGCAGGACTGACGACGTTATAAAATCATCCGGCTACCGCATAGGTCCGTTTGAGATAGAAAGCGTTATAATGGAGCTTCCGTACGTGCTCGAATGCGGCGT
>JAEEGW010000126.1 GCA_016280525.1 Clostridiales bacterium | reverse complement strand
TCGAACGAGGCGTCCTCCGCAGGCTCAACGTACGCGCAGACGCACAGGGAGCGCGTGTTCGCCGTCGTTCTCTTTTTCGTGAGCGTCAGCGTAAGCTCCGCTTTGTCGTTACCGGTAAGGAGCATGCATTTTTCGCCCTCGAGCGCGGATACGGACACGGAGGCAAGCGTCCCCTCCGATACGGAACGCTCCGTTTCGTCCGCCTCAAAACCGTCAAGCATGACGGCGGCGCAGAGCTGCGCCTGCTCCTCGCTTATCCCGGAAATATTAAGAACGCTCTGCTCTTCCGGGACCGTCCCGGACGCTTCTTCCGCGTACGCGAACGCGGACAGCGCGAAAACCGCGCACAGCAGTATTGAAATGAATTTCACCGTATTTTTCATACCTTTATTCTATCATAAAAATGCGATAAATAAAACGAAATATTGTAAATAATCGAAAACGTAGCTATTGTGAAAAATGTTTATAAATACGGTTTTTTCCGTTCTTAATTTCGTTAAACTTCGTGCTTGAAAAAAGTCGTATTTTAGGGTAAAATATACATAAGTTTTTAATTCTTAAACGGAGGGTACCGGCCTATGAGACTCCTGGAAGATCGCATAAGAATTGACGGCAAGGTCAAGGACGGCGACGTGCTTAAAGTAGACGGATTTCTCAATCATATGATAGACGTGCGCTTTGTTGCGGAATTGGGACGGGAATTTTACAGGCTGTACGGTAGCTGCGGCGTTAACAAGATACTCACCATAGAATCTTCGGGGATAGGTGTGGCTTGCTTAACTGCGCAGTTTTTTGATTGCCCCGTGGTTTTTGCAAAAAAAGCGAAAACGACCAATATTGCGCCTGATACGTATACCGCGTCCGTCGCGTCGTATACGCACGGCAACGTAAACGAGATACTCGTGTCAAAGGAATATCTCGGTCCGGCCGATAAAGTGCTTATAATAGACGACTTTCTCGCCCGCGGCAACGCCCTGCTCGGTCTTATGGAGATAGTTAAAAAATCCGGCGCGGAGCTTGTGGGCGCGGGTATAGTTATTGAAAAAGCGTACCAGGACGGCGGAGAAAAAGTCAGGAATATGGGCGTGCGCGTGGAATCTCTTGCCAGAATCGCTTCCATGAGCGTGGAAAACGGCATAGAGTTCTGCGACTGAATAAAATGAAGCTTGCCGGAAAACCGGTGCTGATAAAAAAATTATTAAAATATTATTTTAAGGAGGAACATTAAAATGTTCAAGAAAACACTTGCGGTCTTACTTGTTTTGGCAATGGCTGTCGGAACGCTCTTCGCGTTTACGTCATGCTCTTCCCAGGAAAAGTTCAAAATAGGCGTTATCTGCCTGCACGACCGTCAATCCACCTATGACAACAACTTCATCACCGCTGTTGAGAACGTAAAAGCCGCTCTCAAGCTCGACGATGATCAGGTCATCGTAAAGACCGGCATCCCGGAATCCAACGAGTGCGCGGTCGCCGCTGAAGAACTCATCAAAGAAGGCTGCGACATAGTATTCGCCGACAGCTTCGGTCACGAAGAGTTCCTTATAGACGTTGCAAAGAAGTATCCGGACGTTGACTTCTGCCACGCCACCGGTACAAGAGCCCATACCGAAGGCCTTGCAAACTTCCACAACGCATTTGCCGCTATATATGAAGGCAGATATCTTGCAGGTATAGCCGCAGGTATGAAACTGAAAGAAATGATAGACGCCGGCACGATCACAGAAGATAAAGCGGTCATAGGTTACATAGGCGCTTTCACGTACGCGGAAGTCGTTTCCGGTTACACCTCCTTCTTCCTCGGCGCACGCTCCGTTGTTCCGTCCGCCACGATGAAGGTTCAGTTCACCGGTTCCTGGTATGACGAGATAGCCGAGAAGAGCTCCGCCAACGCTCTTATGGATGCGGGCTGCGTTCTTATAAGCCAGCACGCCGACTCCATGGGCGCTCCGACCGCCTGCGAATCCAGAGGCGTTCCGAACGTTTCCTACAACGGCTCCACCGTTGACTCCTGCCCCAACACCTTTATCGTCGCTTCCCGTATCAACTGGGAGCCCTACTTCAAGTACATAATAGAACAGAAGCAGGCCGGCAAAGCGATAGATACCGACTGGACCGGAACGATAGCCACAGGCTCCGTCGTTCTTACCGATATCAACGATAAGGCTGCCGCAGCAGGCACCAAAGAAGCCATAGAAAAAGCTACCGCCGATCTCAAGGCCGGCACTCTCCACGTATTCGCCACCAACACCTTCAAGGTAAAAGGCGCGGAGCTTTCCGAGTATCTTGCAGACGTTGACACGGACGCTAACTACACGCCCGACACCAACGTTATCTCCGACGGTTACTTCCATGAATCCGAGAAGCGCTCCGCTCCGTACTTTGATCTCCGAATCGACGGCATCGAGCTGCTCAACGAGAAATATTAAAAATATAAACGGTATCAACGCCTGATACCGCTAAAAATCAAGGCGGGGCGATCGCCCCGCCTTGAAATCTTTAATAGTACCCTTATATGCGCACAAATACGCCTTTGTGCCCGTATAAGGATACTCTTAAAATAAAGGAGGTCACCTTGAAAGCTACGGATTACGCGCTTAAATTAGAGCACGTCACAAAAAAATTCGGCAGCAAAGTAATCGCTAACAAGGATGTTGATCTCGACCTGCGTTACGGCGAGGTACTTGCCATTCTGGGAGAAAACGGCTCCGGCAAGACGACGCTCATGAACATGATCTCGGGCATTTACCGCCCGGACGAGGGAGAGATATACATCAAAGGCGAGCCTGCCGTCATAAATTCGCCCAAGGACGCATTCGCGTACGGCGTCGGTATGGTCCATCAGCATTTTAAGCTGATAGACGTTTTTACCGCGGCGGAAAATATAGTACTGGGCATAGATACGGAGAAATACAATCTCAAGGAAGCCACGCGCCGTATTAAAGAGATATCGGACAAATACGGCTTTGACGTAGACCCTTCCAAAAAGATATACAATATGTCCGTGTCCGAAAAGCAGAAGGTTGAGATAATCAAGGTGCTTTACCGCGGCGCCGATATACTTATACTCGACGAGCCGACGGCGGTGCTCACGCCGCAGGAGACGGAAAAGCTTTTCAACGTCATACGCCTTATGCGGGAAGACGGAAAGTCCATAATGATAATCACGCACAAGCTGCACGAGGTCATGGCTATATCGGACAGAGTGGCGGTCTTGCGCAAGGGCGAGCATATCGCCACGGTAGACACCGCAAGCGTCACGGAATCCGAGCTTACGGATATGATGGTGGGACAGAAGGTATCGCTTGACATAGGCCGCTCCGAGCCGAAGAACACGACAGACCGCCTTATTATAAAAGGTCTTAACATGAAGAACGCGGACGGCGTGACGGTATTGGACGATATTGAATTCACCGCAAAGTCGGGCGAGATACTCGGCATCGCCGGCGTTGCCGGAAGCGGTCAGCGAGAGCTGCTTGAAACGATAGCAGGCCTGCGCATACCGACTTCGGGCGAGATAACGTATATAGACCCGGCAGACAACAACGCCGTTGACCTCCGCAAAAAGACGCCAATGCAGATACGCGATCTCGGCGTGCGTCTGTCGTTCGTTCCCGAGGACAGGCTCGGCATGGGACTCGTCGGCAATATGGATATAATAGACAACATGATGCTCCGCTCGTACAAAGGCGGCAGATCCATGTTTTTAGACAGACAGCCGTCCAAAACGCTGGCGGAACGCATAATCAAAAGCCTTGAGGTAGTGACGCCCAGCGCGAACACGCCGGTAAGACGGTTATCCGGCGGCAACGTGCAGAAGGTGCTTGTAGGACGCGAGATATCGTCCGCGCCGTCCGTTTTGATGGCGGCGTACCCGGTAAGAGGACTTGACATAAACTCGTCTTATACGATATACAACCTGTTGAACGAACAGAAGGAAAGCGGCGTCGCCGTTATATTCGTAGGCGAGGACTTGGACGTTCTGCTTGAGCTGTGCGACAGGATAATGGTAATATGCGGCGGAGCCGTCACGGGCATAGTTGACGCGCGCACCGCCAC
>JAEEGW010000125.1 GCA_016280525.1 Clostridiales bacterium | reverse complement strand
TTCAGATAAATTACCGCAAGGTAGGCTTCCCGTCAAGTTTGGGCGGACTCATAATGCTGATGTATCAGCGTGACGAGGACATCTATTCCGATATTGACGGCGACGGCGTGCTTGACGGTATGCAGATAAACATAGATTCCAGGACTTCGCTTGAATGCTTTGAAGAGCTTGTGACACTGTTCCAGACGTTCAAATTCCCGCGTGCATACGACCTCGCCACGTATTTCAGAATGGGCGAGATGCCGATAGCGGTCGCGGATTACCTGACGTACAACCAGTTCACCATTTACGCAACGGAGCTCCGCGGACTCTGGGAGTTCACGCTCCTGCCCGGTACGGTGCAAAGAGACGCGTCCGGCAAGATAGTCTACGGAGAAGACGGCAAGCCCGTTATAAACAGCAACGCACCGTGTTCGGTCTCCGCAACGGTCCTCATGAGAGACACCAAGGGCAGATCCGAAGAGCTGCGCAAGAATTGCTGGGAATACATGAAATGGTGGACGGGAGCGGAAGCTCAGTCCTCCTACGCGAAGCAGTACGAGGCGATAATCGGTATGGCGGCGAAATTCAATACGGCCAATACCGAGGCGCTGCGCAACATGTCGTGGACCAACCAGGAAAGAAAGAACCTTGAGGCGCAGTTCGCGCACCTTAAAGGCACACCGGAATTCCCGGGCGGCTACATCATAACGCGTTACGTCGACTTTGCATTCTTAAACTGCTACAACAACAACGCGAACGCAACGGATTCGCTGCTTGACCAGATACAGTACATCAATAACGAGCTGTCGCGTAAGCGCAAAGAGTTTGGTCTGATTACTTATGAAGATTTCAAAGCTCAGAATATAGAAGCTCATCCGGAATGGTTCGGCTGATCTCTATAATATAAATTCATATAGTATTAACGCAAATTTATAAACAGGAGAAAACCAAAATGTCACAGAATACGGCAATAAAAGAGAGAAAAGCAAAGCCGGTGGCAAGAAAGGATATGACGAAGGCCCAGTGGACCCTCAAAGAGATGAAGAAGCACAAGGCAGGCTACTTTATGATAGCGCCGTTCTTCATACTCTTCTTCGTGTTCACGGTCGTTCCCGTCTTCCTTTCAATGATTCTGAGCTTTACTTCATTCAACCTGCTCGAATGGCCGAAATTCATAGGACTTGACAACTACGTAAGACTGTTCCTTGATGACGATATATTCCTTACCGCCATACAGAACACGCTTATATTCGCGGTGGTCACAGGTCCTGTATCATATCTGTTATCGCTTTTCGTAGCATGGTTCATAAACGAGCTGCCGCCTAAGATGAGAGCGTTCGTAACGCTTATATTCTACGCTCCGTCGATAGCGGGCTCGATGTATCAGATATTCGGTATATTCTTCTCGTCAGACCGGTACGGTTACGTAAACGGATTTCTGATCGAGTACAACTTCATAACGGAGCCGATCCAGTTTTTCCAGAACGCCAACTACGTTATGCCGCTGTGTATAGTGGTCGCGCTTTGGACGTCGCTCGGTACTACGTTCCTTTCGTTCATCGCAGGTCTTCAGATCGTCGACAACAGCCTGTACGAAGCGGGCGCGCTTGACGGCGTAAAGAACAGGTGGCAGGAGCTGTGGTACATAACGCTGCCGGCGATGAAAGAACAGCTGATGTTCGGTGCCGTTATGAGTATCACGGGTTCCTTCGGTTTCGGCGGTATAGTTACGGCGCTTGCGGGCTTCCCGTCCGTTGACTACTGCGCGTGGACTATAATGCATCACCTGGAGGACTACGGCGGACAGCGTTTCGAGGTCGGATATTCATCCGCCATCGCGACGATTCTGTTCTTGATGATGATAGGCAGTAACATGCTTATCAAGAAACTCTTATCAAAGGTGGGACAGTAATATGGCAAGGAAGATGCGTGTAAGAAATCACAAAGTCGTCCTTAACCGGTCTGCCGGGGGCGACGCGGGTATCACCGTACTGCTTGTCGTACTGGGCGTGCTGATGTTCATACCGATGTACTTCTCGGTAATGACGTCGCTTAAACCTCTTGATGAGCTGTGGATATTCCCGCCTAAATTCTACGTCATTAACCCGACGTTCAAGAATTACGCAGACCTGTTCAAGCTGATGAACACGTCGTGGGTGCCGTTTTCAAGATACATATTCAACACGGTGCTCATAACCGTTGCCGGAACGTTCGGCAACCTGTGTCTCGGTTCGCTTGCAGCGTACGCGCTGTCAAAGATACCTTTCCCGGGAAGAAAAACGATATTCCAGATGATAGTTTTATCACTTATGTTCGTTTCCACCGTTACGGGTATCGCAAACTTCATCACGTTCTCGTACTTGGGACTCATTGACAACCTGCTGGCGATCATCCTGCCGGCGTGCTGCTCGACTCTGGGTCTGTACCTGATGAAGCAGTTCATGGACAGCTCCGTCTCAAACGAAGCGCTTGAGAGCGCGCGTCTGGACGGCGCGAGCGAATTCAAGGTGTTCTGGTCCATAGCTATGCCGATGGTCAAACCGGCTTGGCTGACTCTGATAGTTTATTCGTTCCAGGGCCTGTGGAACACCGGTTCATCCGTGTATATCCAGTCCGAGCAGTTAAAGACGTTCAACTACGCTATACAGCAGATACTTTCCGCCGGTATCGTTCGTGCCGGTGCAAGTACCGCGGCGATGGTCATCATGATGATCGTACCCGTTACGGTGTTCGTCGTCTCGCAGAGTAATATCATAGAGACGATGGCTTCGTCCGGTATGAAAGACTAAGGAGGTAATATAATGAATAAAATTATAAGAGCCGCCGCAGTCGCATTCGTCATCCTGCTCGTATTGGCGCCGATAACGTCAGCATATTATTCCTATAAATCGTATACGTACGATATAAACGGAAATATGATGGAGTCTCCGGACGCCTTCGTTCCGGACGAGATAGTAACAAGCGACACGATGGGCATATCGCCCGCGCTTGAAAACCCGTCCGACATATTCGTGGACGACAAGGAAAACGTCTACATAGCGGACGCGGGCAACAACAGGATAGTGGTGCTGAACAAAAGATATAAGCTCCGCTATTACATAGAAAAATTCGTAAACAGCCAGGGCATACAGGATAAATTCAACAACCCGCAGGGCGTATTCGTAACGGAGACGAACATCTACGTCTGCGATACGGACAACAACAGAATAGTAATATTCGACCGTGACGCCAATTACGTCAGGATAGTTGAAAAGCCGATAGCCGACGAGTTCTCGGTAGACGACCTCTACCGTCCTAAAGCCGTAGCGGTAGACAGATCCGGAAGAATGTACGTCGTTTCATCCTCTACCTACCAGGGTATCATAGCGATGGACAGCGACGGAACGTTCCAGGGCTTCATAGGAGCGCAGAAAGCTCCGCTCTCCGCCTGGCAGATCTTCTGGAGAAGATTCCAGACTCAGGAACAGATAGACCAGCAGCAGAGAACGGTCTCGTCCGAGTATGAGAACATAACGATAGACGACAACGGTATGATCTACGTTACCAACATCAACCTGGACGAAGGCGCGCAGCAGTCCGCGATAACCGGCAAATCAAAATCCGGTGAATACGCGCCTGTAAAGATGCTGAACACCCAGGGCGACGAGATCTTAAAGAGAAACGGCTTCTTCCCGCCATCCGGTGAGGTCAGGATAAACTACTCCGCTTCCACAAGCTCCAACATCTACGGTCCTTCAAAGATCGTCGACGTGGCGTTAGGACCTATGGGAACGTGGAGCATCATAGACAAAACGAGATCAAAGGTGTTCACGTATGACGAGGACGGCTCCCTGATGTTCGTATTCGGCGACCAGGGTTCACAGCTCGGCAACATGGAGACCGTGAACGGTATAGTCTATAAAGGCAACGATCTGCTCGTGCTTGACAACACGGCGGACAATATAACGGTTTTCAAGAGAACGGAATACGGAAACATCCTTATAAGCGCTCTGGAAAACCAGAAGAACTTAAATTATGACGAGGCTGCCGAAAACTGGAGAGGCATCCTCATGAGAAACAACAACTTTGACGAAGCGTACGTCGGTATAGGCAAAGCCTATTACAGAGAGGGCGACTACAAGGAAGCCATGAAGATGTACGAGGCGGCGTACGAAACGTCAAACTACTCCACGGCGTTCAAGCAGTACAGAAAGAACTGGGTCGCTAAATACGCGCTTGTCGTACCGCTGGTCATCGTAGTAGTAGTCGTAGGTCTGTATTTCTTCTTCCGCTTCGTCGGAAAGAGGAATAAGGAGGTCGCAACGAGACCGGGCGGCAGAAGGTCGTACGGAGAAGAGGTCATCTTCGCCTTCCACCTTATGATGCACCCGTTTGACGGCTTCTGGGATCTGAAGCACGAGAAGAGAGGTTCAGTAAGAGGCGCCTTGACGTGGCTGGCGATAGCGATAGCGGCGTTCACGTACAACGGCATAGGAACCTCGTACCTGTTCAATCCGAGCAGGGGCTATCAGAGCATATTCGGACAGATAATCTCAATAGTCGTTCCGGTAGGACTCTGGGTACTTTCAAACTGGTGTCTGACAACGCTGTTTGAAGGTGAAGGAAGCCTGAAGGACATCTTCATCGCAACGTGCTACGCGCTCGTTCCGATACCGCTGTGCATCATACCGCAGACGCTTCTGTCGCACGTACTGAGCCTCTCCGAAGGCAAGGTGCTCACGCTTATCGTAGGCGTGATGTGGGTATGGGTCGGTATGCTGATATTCTTCGGCTCACAGGTAACTCACGACTATTCATTCATCAAAAACATTCTCACGTCAGCCGGTACTATCGTTGGTATGGCGTTCATAATGTTCGTAGCGCTTCTGTTCACGAACCTTATACAGAAGATCGTCGGTTTTGTGGCAAACGTCGTCACAGAGCTGTCGTACCGAATTTAGAAAGGATGGGAGGAAAAGAAAATATGAAAAAAATACTCTCAACCTTACTTGCCTTCTTAATGTTGGTCAGCGTGTTCACCGTTATATTCACGGTAAATATGCCGGTATATGCAGAATCGGCTGAAGCGACCGAAGAGGAAGAGACCGAAGATACTGAAGACGAAAACGGACGCGACGATATGAGCATAGACATACTCAAGGTCGTCTACAAAACTCCGGAAGACAAACTGAAGGATATGAAGCTGAGGATAGAAAATGAAAACTATCAGCTTTACGTCCGCGCGTCATACGGCGAGATAGCGTTAAAAGACAAGAGGACCGGCCAGATCCTGTTCTCCAACCCGTATGACATAGGCTCGACAAAAGGTTCCGCGGACACCAAGGCGGAGCTGATGTCGCAGATAATACTCCAGTTCACAACAGGCTCAAAAACAACGGTGTATAACAGCTATACGGAAGCCGCGCTGCGTGAGCAGATAGTCGTAAAGAATATCAAGAACGGTGTCCGTGTTGAATATACGCTCGGTAAATCACAGACGAGATGGCTCGTTCCGCAGATGATAACGGACGAACGTTTCCAGGAAATGATCATTGAGCCTATGCGTAATAACGTTGCGGAGCTGGCTGAATCACAGCAGGCGTTCATTTTAGGTAAGTTTGAACAGGGCTTCTACTCGCCTAAGAACATAAACGACCCCACGATAACGAAGAGCCAGCGTGACCAGATGCTCTCCCAGTGGCCGATACTTAAAAAATATCCGTTCGTATGGGTGCTCGGCACGGATACGAAGGACAGAGAGTTCAATATGCTGGAGCAGTACATCAAAATGTACGCGCCCGATTACAGCTACGAAGAGCTCGACTACGACCACGATATAACAGAATTTGAGGTCGCGGCGGCGTCCCAGCCTCTGTTCAGAATGGCGATAGAGTACACGCTTGACGAAGACGGTATAACTCAGACGCTTGCGGCAAACAGCATAAGCTTTGACGAAAACGTCTACACGCTCGATTACCTGCAGGTCAACCCGTGGTTCGGCTGCGGCAACAGCACGAATTCCGGTTTCACGTTTATCCCGGACGGCAGCGGTACGCTGACGAGATTTGAGGATATAACGAAACCGCTGAATATTACCGCAAACGTCTACGGCCCGGACTACGCGTACTACACGACGGATCCGGCGCACCGCCAGACGATGAGGATGCCGGTCTACGGCGTTGTTGAAAACTACTACAGCAGAACTGTCAAGGCGGTCACGGTAGATCTTCCCGAGGAAGAATGGTACCAGGACCAGTACGGTTACTGGATCAAGACCAAGACCGAAATGAAGTCCACCATAGTGACGGACAACAGAGGATACTTCGCTATCCTGACGGAGGGCGACGCGTTAGCGCAGATCTCGACGGTCAACGGCGGCGGATCGACGCACATTTACAGCACGGTGCAGACCAAGTTCTTCCCGAGGCCGACGGACTCCTACAGCTTGAGAGAGGCGATGGGCTCCGCGGCTGACGACGCGATGTGGACGGTCTCCGCAAAGAGAAAATACACAGGCAACTACACGGTCAAGTATTTCATGCTCTCAGATACCGAAAAGGTAAACGACTACTACAAGAGCCTTGAAGACGAGGGCAAGACGGATACGGAATCCAAATTCTACTCCGCGGATTACATGGGCATGGTCAACGCCTGCCGTTACTACCTTGAATCCACCGGTCAGATAGAAAGACTCAAAGCGGACGAGATAAAATCCGATATCCCGCTCATACTCGAGACTCTCGGTACGATAGAGACGGAAGATACGGTACTCTCCGTACCTGTAACCGTAAAGAAACCTCTTACCTCGTTTGACGATATAAAGGCTATGTACGAACAGCTTGAAGGCGAAGGCATAACGAACATCAAGTTCAAGCTGACGGGCTATGCGAACGGCGGTCTTAACGCCACGGTGCCTTATAACGTCAAGTGGGAGAAGAAAGTCGGCGGCAACAAGGGATTTGAAGACCTTATGAAGTACGCCAACGAAAAGGGAATTGAAATATTCCCCGAATTTGAGTTCACGTATTTGCTCAAGACCAAACTGTTCGACGGCTTCTCCTATAAGAAGCACGCCGCAAAGACGATGGATAACCGTTATCCGAGAACGTATTACTACGATCCGGCGTACCAGATGACGAGAAGATGGGGTCCGAACCTCGTATCAACGTCCGTGTTCATGCACTTCTATGAGCACATGGCGCCTAAACTTCTGAAATACGCTCCGTCCGGTATATCCGCCGGCACGCTCGGCTCCGATCTGAACTCCGACTTCGACAAGAAGGACGCGTACAACAGAGACGACAGCAAGAGCCTTGTAATGGAGCTGCTTGCAAAGATGCAGGAAGACTTCGGCAAGGTAATGGTAAACGGCGGTAACCTGTACGCGGTAAAGAACTCGGATTACATACTCGATATACCGCTTGATTCCAGCCAGTACCTGCGGACGAGCGAGGCGATACCGTTCATGGGCATGGTGCTCCACGGTTACGTACAGTTCGCCGGCACGTCGCTCAACATGGCGGGCGATATAGATCAGGAAATGCTGAAGGCGATCGAAAACGGCGCCGTTCCGTACTTCCTGTTAGCTTACGAGAATACGGATATCTTAAAGAAAGACACCGAATACAAGAAGATGTACTCGGTCAACTTCAAGATCTGGGCTGAATCCGGTCTTGTTGAAAAATACAAGATCCTGAATGAAGCGTTGAAAGACGTTCAGGATAAGATCATTGTAAACCACGAATTCATCAAGGGCGTTCGCGTACTTACGGCTGAGGAGATCAGAGAGCGTGAGGAAGACGAACAGAGAAGACTTGAAGAAGAAAGCGAATCCCGTGCTTTGGAAGAAGCAAAGACTGCTGACGAAGTAACGGAAGAACCGGCGGAAGACACAACGGACGAAGCCGTAACGGTCGAACCCGAGGATCTCGGAAACGAAGGCGAAACCACAGTGGAGGTCGTAACGGAAGAAGAGACCGAGGCGGAGACGGAAGCCGTGTCCGAAGCCGAAGAAGAACCGGAAGAGTCCGGTGAAGAATCCATAGGGGACGACGTAAATCCCGAAGATATAGTCAACAACGGCAAGATAGTCCGCGTGACTTACGAAAACGGCAAGACGTTCATTTTAAACTACAACAACTACGCCGTAACCGTAGACGGCTATGACGGAGAGATCGCCCCGTTGGGATTCGTATCATACTATGCAGAAAAGGAGGCTGAATAATGAATAAAGAAGCTGAAGTAAAGCTTGCAGCGACCCCCGCGAAGAAAAAGCGCAGAAAAGTCCATTCGCTGGAAAAGAAGACTGCGCGAGGCGGCTACCTGTTCACGCTCCCTTTCATAATCGGATTTATAGTAATATATCTCCCCGTAGTATTTGAATCTTTCTTATACAGCGTCACCACGATAGAAAGAATAAACGCCGGCGAATCCTACCAGCTTGTCTGGGCGGGTTTAGCCAACTACCGCGAAGCGTTGTTCTCGGATCCGAACTACAGCCAGATACTCACCGCGGGTTTAAGACAGCTTGTTCTTGACGTTCCCGCAATACTGATATTCTCGCTGTTCATCGCAGTTCTGCTCAACCAGAAAATGGTGGGCAGAGCCGCGTTCCGTGCGATATTCTTCGTTCCGGTTATATTATCCACCGGTCTTATCGCACAGATAGATACGAGCAACACGAGCTTAATGACTTATATGTCGGATACGGAGGGCATCGGTACAAACGCCGCGCAAACTACAAGCGTTGCGGAAATCGTATCGGCGATGGATATTGAATATCTGTTCTCAAACATGAAGATAGGCGGCGGAATGGCAAAATACGTTTCGTCAATACTGAACAACATTTACAACATTGTAAACCGTTCGGGCGTTCAGATGCTTATCTTCCTGGCAGGCTTACAGTCTATATCCCCCGCCATTTACGAATCCTGCAACGTTGAAGGCGCGTCCGCTTGGGAGACCTTCTGGAAGATAACCTTCCCGATGATAAGCCCGATGATCCTTGTCAACTTCATATATACGATAATAGACGCGTTCACGTCGTCAACGAACTCCGTTATGTCGTATATTAACCAGGTTTACGGCGAAGCCGGTAAAGATACGCTCTCCGTCGCTATGGCGTGGATATACTTCGCCATAGTCATAGTGGCGGTCATATTGGCGGCGCTTCTGATGAGCGCGTTCGTCTTCTACCAGAGAAGGGATTAAGGAGGTGATATCATGAATAATTCACAGACTGAACCCAGAGTTAAAAGAGAGACGAAGAACACCATAAAGGTGGAATTTGACAGAACTCCGTTCTGGCAGAGAATGAAAGCGAAATTCTTGACCAAAAACTTTTTAACGAAAGTTGTCTGGGCAATTTTCCGCTACGTGATACTCATCGGTATCGCATACATAATCCTGTTCCCGTTCTTTACGAAAGTTTCCTCGTCCTTTATGGGCCCGGATGACTTTGTTGACGCAACGGTAAAACTCATACCCAAGAACTTCACGCTTGACACGTATAAATACATATTCTTGGAAAACAAGTATATGCAGGCGGTCGGCAACACGGCTGTGCTGTCCATCTTGGCGGCTCTGCTTCAGACTTTCGTCTGCGCCATGATCGGCTACGGTCTTGCAAAGTTCAAATTCAAGGGCAACAAGATACTGTTCTTACTCGTTATATTCTCAATGATAATCCCGCACCAGACGCTGCAGCTCTCGCTGTTCATGAAATTCCGCTACTTTGACGTACTCGGTATCATACAGCTTCTCGGCGGCGGATCGCGATGGCTGCCGCAGCTCAACATCACCGGCGGCGTAACGAGCATCAACCTGACGAATACCTATATACCGCTCGCAATGCTTTCGGCAACGGGTCTTGCGTTCAAGAACGGTCTGTATATATTTATGATGAGACAGTTCTACCGCGGCGTCCCGAACGAGCTGGAGGAATCCGCTTACATAGACGGTTCCGGCATATTCAAGACGTTTGTCAAGATAATACTGCCGCTGTCCGTTCCTATGATGATAACGATATTCCTGTTTGCGTTCTCATGGCAATGGACGGATACGTTCTATACGTCGCTGTTCTTCACAAGAACGTCGATGGTGCTGATGAAAAACGTTATAGCGATACCCGAATCGCTGAATATAACGTACGCCGGCTCGTCGATGTATAACGCGGCTATAAGAAACACCTGCGGACTTATGATAATGGCTCCGCTGGTAGTGATCTACCTGTTCTGCCAGAGATATCTTATCCAGGGTATCGAGCGTTCCGGTATGACCGCAGACTGATATACAACAGTCGGCGCAACACAAAAAACAAAAACACACTGCATATTTTGCGGTGTGTTTTTTGTATCCGTATTGACTTTTTTCCGGTGTGATGATATAATACATCTGATCAGATTTTATTGAGGGTAAGGATATGAGAAAACCAAGAATTTTATCGACCGTACTTGTTCTGGCGTGCTTATTGACAGCGGCGGCCGGCGCTCTGGGAGAGCTCAAAGGAGAAACTTTCCGCAACACGACGGAAATCTATCCCGGCGTTACCAGATACTATATCGAAGTGCCGGCGGAGTCGCCGTATAAACAGCAGAAAATAAACGTGATCGAGTTTGATCTGGCGCAGAGAGATCTATATTTTGACGTCGTATATTCAAACGACTGCGCGGTTAAGCTCGCAACGACGAAAAGCGTGATGACCGCGTTTACCTCGAAGAAAAACGGCAAGACCGCGATAGCCGGCGTGAACGGCGATATGTGGATGGTGACGTACGCCCACGCGAGAGTCGAGGGCAGCGGCACGAAATACGGCGGATATTCCGACGCCGTTGTGAAAAAGAGTTTTCCCGTCTCCCGCGGCTTCAATATGTCGGACGGTGAGATATATTCAACGGCTCACATGGTGCAGGAGACACCGTACGAGGGCGAATTCCAGTCTTTCGGCGTGACGGACGATTTCGTTCCCGTAATGGGCACGCCGCAGGCGGCCGTCGTGATAAAGGACGAAAACACCGGCAAGGAAGTAAAGGCGGACGGTATAAACAGGCTGCCCGCGAACAACGCACTCGTCGTTTATACGGACAAAGCGATGAAGGGGATAAATAAATTCGCGCTTGACGACGCGTACGAGATCCTGATCGAATTTGACGGCGATTATAAAATGTGCCACGGCATGGACATTACCGGAACGCTGAAGGCGATATACGGCCCGGACGATGCCGATCCGCCGCTTATAAAAGAAAATCAGATGGTGCTTACCGCGCGCGGAAACAGAGTACCGTATATAAACGAATTCAACGTAGGCGATAAAATAAATATAACGTGCACCGTTACCGATAAAGAAGGCAATTCGGAGACGTGGCAAAGAGTTACAAACTGCGTGGGCGGACATATACCGTTTGTAAGAAACGGCAAGCTCACGGGTAACGGCGTCGGAGAGGGAACGAACTACCCGTCGACCATTTTAGGCTATACCGTAGACAAAAAAGTCGTTATGATAACGATAGACGGAAGACAAAAAGGCTATTCTGTCGGCGCCAGCACGTCAACGCTTGCACAGCTTGCAAAAGACCTTGATCTGTACGACGCGTTCCTCGTGGACGGCGGCGGATCAACTACAATGACGATAGCGAACGGCAACGATTATAAAACGTTAAAGACCGTAAACAGCCCGTCGGACGGATCGGACCGCTCCGTAAACAATTCCGTGATCCTGTCGATAGGGCAAGAAAGAGCGGAGCAGGGCAAATTTGAAATAGAGGTACCGGAGCGGGTAGAGATAGATATGACGAATCTGTCTTTTCCGACAAAAGCGTATACGGACGCGACGGCGGGCGCTTTGAACGAGTGCACGGCGGAATGGGAAAACGGCGATATGAAGCTCACCGCGACGGAGCTTAAAGCGAACGACCCGTACGTTAATATAAGCTATCAGTTCGCGTCGGAGAACATATCGGCGGATGAGTACAAGATCGCGACGGTAGTCTATAAGATCCCGGAGACGAACGCGCGCGAAGCGTATATGACGGAGATATTCTTCTGCGCGAACGGCGGCGGCGCCGAGGGCGGACAGTCCGCGGTCGGAAGAGTCCAGCGCACCGGAAAATACGAGTACGTGAACATAAGCGCGGAGAAGATCTCCAAATGGAAAGGCACGGCAACGGGCATACGTCTTGACTTCTTTACCGCCGCGGCGGAAGGCGACGTTATGTACGTCCATAACATCCTTTTCAGCAAAACAGCCGAGGAAGCGGATGAAAAAGCCGCATATATAACGGGCGTGTTAAACGGCGAAATAGAAGAGATAACAGAAACGGAAACGGAACCCGAGACCAAACCGGAAACGGAAACCGAGACCGAAACGGAACAGATAACGGACGCAAAAACTGAAACGGAAACGGAGACTGAAACCGAAACGGAAACGGAAAAAGAGCAGGATCAGGACAAAAAAGAAAGCAATCCCGCTCTTGTGTGGATAATATCCGGCGTCGTATCCGCCTGCGCGATCATAGTTATGGTAGTCGT
>JAEEGW010000124.1 GCA_016280525.1 Clostridiales bacterium | reverse complement strand
TGACAATCTCGGCAGATTCATGCGTATGGCGCGCGATTACGGGCGCAGCCACGGCTTTGACGGAGATTTCTATATTGAGCCGAAGCCGAAGGAGCCGACGAAGCACCAGTACGATTTTGACGCGGCGACGTGCGCGAATTTTCTGCGCGCTAACGGACTTGAAAAAGATTTCAAACTGAATATTGAAGCAAACCACGCCACGCTCGCGGGGCACACTTTCAATCACGAACTGCGCGTCGCGGCGGTGAACGGTATGTTCGGCAGCATAGACGCAAACCAGGGCGATATGCTGCTCGGCTGGGACACCGACCAGTTCCCGACTAACGTTTACGAAACGACGCTCGCCATGTACGAGGTCATTAAGGCGGGCGGCTTTACTAACGGCGGCCTGAATTTCGATGCGAAGGCGAGACGCCAGTCAAACACGCTTGAAGACACGGTGCTGTCGTATATCGCCGGCATGGACGCGTTCGCGCTCGGGCTGATCAAGGCATATCAGATAATAGACGACGGAAGGATTGACGGCTTTATAAAAGATCGTTATTCGTCGTATGAAAGCGGTATAGGCAAGCGCATAGTTGAAGGAAAAGAAACGCTTGAATCACTCGCCGCGTATGCCGCCGGTCTGAAGGACGTAAAAGTACAAAGCGGCAGGCAGGAATATCTTGAGACTGTGATGAACGAAATTCTGTTTAACGGAGAAATACGATGAATTATTATATCGGCATAGACCTCGGCACGAGCTCATGCAAGGGCTCAGTCGTCGACAGATACGGCAAGGTTTACGGCAGCCGCAGCGTAAAGTACGGCGTTCGCTCCCCCGCTCCGAATTACAGCGAGCAGGACCCGGCGGACTGGTACAACGCGGCGGTGGAAATACTTAAAACGCTGTCGGAAGGTATTGAGGACGAGATAAAAGGCATCAGCATTGCCGGGCAGATGCACGGACTTGTGATGCTTGACGAAAACGACGCCGTCATACGCCCGGCTATCCTCTGGAACGACGGCAGAAGCGAAAAGCAGACGGAATATTTGAACGGCACATCCGAAACGTTTGAAGAAACGGGAAACACCGCTTTCCCGGGCTTTACCGCGCCGAAAATCCTGTGGGTCAAAGAAAACGAGCCGGAGAATTTCGCACGGTGCAGAAAGATCTGTCTGCCGAAAGACTATCTTGCGTATATGTTGACCGGCGTTTTCTCGACCGATTATTCCGACGCGGCGGGCATGCTTCTGCTTGACGTGGAGCATAAAAAGTGGTCGGAGAAAATGTGTGAAATATGCGGTATTACGACCGATATGCTGCCGAAATTATATGAAAGCTACGAGGTGACGGGCAGATTAAAGCCGGAATTCGGATTAAATAACGCCGTTATGTGCGCGGGCGCGGGCGACAACGCCGCCTCCGCCGTCGGCACCGGCACGCTCTGCTCCGGCGACTGCAGTATTTCATTAGGCACGAGCGGCACGGTGTTTTTACCGTGTGATGAGTATATCTCCGGCGCGGGCAGGGTTTTACATAATTTCTGCCACAGCAACGGAAAATATCATCTGATGGGCTGTATCCTGTCCGCCGCAAGCTGTGACGACTGGTGGACCAAACGGATCCTGAAGACGGATTACGACGGATTCACGCTTGAAAAAGCGGCGGACACCGGCGTATATTTCTTGCCGTACCTTACGGGCGAGCGCTGCCCGCATAACGACGTGAACGTCCGCGGCGCGTTCGTCGGATTATCGGCTGAAACGAGCCGCGAGGATATGTGTTTAGCCGTTTACGAGGGCGTCGCCTACGCTCTGCGCGACTGCGTTGAGGCGGGCGGCGTGAGCGTTAATTCAGCCGTTTTATGCGGCGGAGGCGCTGTAAGTCCGCTGTGGCAGTCGGTCGTATCAAACGTGCTCGGCGTAGATATTTACGTGACCGAGACGGAGCAGTTCGGCGCGGCTATGCTCTGCATGGTCGGCTGCGGCGAATACCCGGATCTTTTATCCTGCGCCGATTCGACCGTCAAAAAGCGCCTTGCGGTAAAATGCGATCCCGAAACACACAAAAAATACGACAGAGGCTTTGAAGTCTATAAAAAACTGTACCCCGCGCTTAAATCAGTTTAAAATTTTAAAAGGTGCTGAAATATGTATTCGCAAAAAGATATAAAAATAATACGCGATCTGTGCAAACGGTATATGGAGATAGCCGTATCGGACAGACACGTTAAAATGCGGCAGAGGTTTTTGGATACGAACAACCTGAAAGTCGTCCGTCCCCCGCTTCTGATAGACGAGATACCGTGGCAGCAGATGAATTACGCGCACTCCCTCGACTGCTTCTGCGAGGACGCGGGACTCCGCGGAATGGAATACGGCCTGCGCGTCGCGCTCTTTCGCGAAAAGTATTTCAAGTGCGATAATTTCATAGAGCCGTGCTGGGTAGTGCGCAAAGCGTTTACGTCCACGGGAAACGGTCTTGACGGACTTGTCAAAGAAAACGTAAGACCGGGGCTTCATACGACCATACAGTCGCACGAATATGAAGACGTTTTGAAAGATGAATCCGCGCTTGAAAACTTCCATTTACCGGTCGTCACAGCATACCCGGAAAAAGATACGGAGACGGCAAACTTTATACGTGAAATAGCGGGCGACACGATCCCCGTCGTTATAAGAGGCCACGGCATTTACGACGCGCCGTGGGACCGTATAGCAAGACTGCGCGGCGTACAGAACATTCTCTACGATATGTGCGACAGACCGGAGTATCTTTTGAAGATCAGACAGCTTTACGCGGACGAGTCGGAGTCTTTATTAACGCAGATGGACAGCCTGGGTCTTTTGGACAACTCAAATCCTGATCTTCACTGCACTCCCGCCTACGTTGATATGCCCGCGGGCGACCACGACAGGCACAGACTGTCCGGCGCGTGGTACCGCACTATGGCGCAGATGTTTTCAACCGCCTCACCCGAAGACCTTTACGAATACGATATAAAATTCAGCATACCGATAGCAAAAAAATGCGCGTATACGTATTACGGCTGCTGTGAGCCGCTGCACGACAGGATAGATATTATTAAAAAAATACCGAACTTAAGAAAAATAGGGTGCAGTCCGTGGGCTGACGTTGAAAAAACTGCGGAACAGATAAAAGGCGATTTCGTGCTTTCAAGAAAGCCGAATCCCGCGTTCGTCTCCTCCGCCGTCGACCCGGAACAGATCAGAAAAGAAGCTGAAAATACGGTAAAAGCGTGTCTTAAATACGGCTGCCCCTGCGATATAACGCTGAAAGACATAAGCACGGTAGGCGACAGACCGGAAAACCTCATAATATGGTCGGCTGTCGTATCAGGCGTGCTTGACGAATATTACGGAAAAGAATAAAGGAGCTGCTATGAGGATAATCCACAACAAAGGCGTGTGCGACCCGCACGTTCATATTTTTAACGGCAAAGCTTATATGTTCACGACGCACGACAGAGGGCCGGGACAGCCGATTTTCAGAATGGACGACTGGAGGATCTTTTCTTCAGACGATCTGCTCAACTGGAAACTCGAATATACGCTTCGCCCCGAGGACACGTTTTTAGGCAAATGCGAGGAGTGCTACGCGACCGACGCCGCGGAGAGAAACGGCAAATACTATATGTATTTTTCGCATCAGCAATATCTTATCGGCGTCGCGGTGAGCGAAAACGGGCCGGGCGGACCATATAAGGACGCGCTCGGCAAGCCGCTTATACCGAAAGGCATGGTCGACACGGCGTGCTATGACCCGACGGTTTTCATCGACGACGATGAAAACAAAACGCCGTACATCATGTTCGGCTTTACGTGCATCGGCAAAAAGTATTATATAGCGCGCTTAAACGAAGATATGATCTCTTTGGCGGAGCCGCCGAGACCGGTAGAGCTTGAGCCGAACTGGGACAGCGACGCGTGCTGGCTGACGAAGCATAACGGCGTATATTATCTTAACACTCACGAGGCGCGTTTTGCCACGTCAAAAAACATTTACGGCCCTTATACGTTCCACGGGAAATTCATGGATGATTTTACCGTTGACCACGGCACGTTTTTCACGTATCACAATCAAACGTATTTCACGTACGGAATACCGGAAAATCTCGGAGACGAAAAGATAGATCCGTATTACAGAACGACAAAGATCGTATACGCGCACTTCAGGGATAACGGCGATATAGTGACCGATGATTTTATAAAAATACACGGCGTCGGTCAGTACGACGCGAATTGGGACGTGATAAAAGGCGAATGGTATTTTGCCGCCTCCGACGGTATATACAAGAAAGAAAACAAAGACGGATTTGAAATAAGAGGTATAAAAAACGGCTCATATCTTTATTATCAGAATGTGGAACGTATGCGTCAGAACGCCCCGATAGAACTGCGCGTATCCAACGGAAACGACAAGCCCTGCACAATAGAGATACGCGAAAACAGTCCGTTCGGCGCGATACTCGGCTGTCTTAAAGTCAAAAATACCGGCGACTTTGACAAATTCAAAACATTTTCACTTGAATTGGATAATACTTACGGCACTCACAATCTCTGCTTCGTATTCAGAAGCGAAACGGAAGAAGCGTGCCGGTTTGAAGATTTCAGATTTGAAAAGGTCAGACCGTAAAAGGATAAATATATGAAACTGAAAGCAACGGGTAATTATTTAAGCTCGCCGATAAGCAAAAAGCTCGCGTCAAATTTTATTGAGCTCGGCTACGGTCTGCAGGTCGAGGGCATGGCGGCGGAAATGTTTTTCAACCGCAGTTTCGAGTTGTTTTATCCGTACAGGATGATAAACAAGCTGTGGTTCGATCTGCTTGACGACGAGACAGACCTTTCCTCACGCTGTGAGACGGACTGGCGCGTTTTTGACTGGTACCATTCATCGTACGAGCATAACGCGTGGTTCGCTTTCCCCGGCACGGCCGGATATCAGCCGATATGCGACGATTCAACGTTTATAATCGAAAAATCGCCGACGGCAGACGTTTCTATCCGTTTAGTTGACGACGCCGTGCACGGAAAGACCGCGATGTACGTCGAAAACGAAAACGGCGAAAAAGGCGGTCTCGGTCAGGACGGCAAATACTGTTTTGCCGGCGTAAAATACAATTTTAAAGGAAAGATTAAAAAGATACGCGGGCAAGGCGACGTCTGTGTCGCGCTGTATAAAGAAGGAACGGTGAGCGAACCCGTATGCGTGTCTTCTCTGCCTTGCATAGGAGATACTTATACGGAAGTAAACGCGCAGCTGTACGTTTCCGAAGATGGCAGATACACGTTCGTTTTGCTTATACCGCCGCAGTCGGCGTTCGTCTGCGACGATTTTTCGCTCAAACCCGAGGACGAGGTGCGCGGCTTCAAAAAAAGCGCCGTGGAGGCGGGAGCGTACGTATCTCCGGCGGTCATTCGCTGGCCGGGCGGCTGTTTTGCGTCGTTTTACGACTGGCGGACCGGCGTGGGAGATAACCGTCAGCCTTCCTACTCGTATTTCTGGGGCGGGTTTCAGTATAACGACATAGGCACGGACGAGCTCGCGTCGTACGCGGAGGCGGTAGGCGGGGAAAGTATGATCTGCGTCAATATGTACCACCCGTTCAAGCGGTATTACGAATACGTACCCCCCGAGTCGCTTGGCGGCGACCCGAACGACAAAACACTGCACGCAGCGCTTCACGACCGCGATCTGATACAGTTTACGGACAAGCAGAAAGGCGCCGCGGAGGCCGCCGCGTGGGTGCAGTACTGCAACGGCGACGAAACGACGGAAGGTGGCAGGCAGCGCATAAAAAACGGCAGAGTCAAGCCGTATAACGTAAAATACTGGGAAATGGACAACGAAGCTCACCGCTGGTTTACCGCGGAAGAATACGCAAAGACGTGCGTTTTGTATTCAAAGGCGATGAAAGCCGTTGATCCGAGCATAAAAATAGGTATGATCTCGTACTGCTTCTCCGACGAAGCGCTTGAAAAAATGGTTATGATAGCCGGAGAGCACATAGACTTTTTAGCCGACCGCGGTTTTGAAGAAAAAGATCTTGAAAACAAGATAAGGATAATAACCGAATACAACAAAGCGCACAAAACTGATATAAAATACTGCAACACGGAATGGCTGCCGTTGAACGGCGCGGACGTTTACAACATGGTGCCGCGGTCGCAGACGAAGACGAACAAGTGCTATATGTTCAGCAAATGGTCGTACGCGCTTGACGGCGCGGCAACGCTTATGATGTGGCAGAGGCACGGCGGGATCGTTGATTTCGTAAACTTCAACAACCTTGCAAACACACACTCGCAGTCCGTTATAGAAACGCCGAAAGAAGGCGCGTATATAACCGGGCCGGGCATGATGATGCACAGATTTGCAAAAACAAAAGCGTACAGAACGCTTCAGATAGAAAACTATCACCCGGACCGCAAAGACCCGGTACAGATACAGTTATCCGAGACCGAAGACGGAGATTTTCTCGTGCTCAATATTCTCGACCGCTGTGAAGAAGACGGCGGGCTTGAGCTTGACTTATCCGTTTTCGGCGTGCCGGACGGCGAATACGGCGGGATATGCCTTTGCGGCGACAGCCTTATTTCAATGAACACGTTAAACGACACGCAGGTAAAAGAACGTCCCGCAGCCGTAAACGTTAAAGACGGCGTACTTTACGCAAAAGTAAGAAAACTCTCGTTTTCCGAGTTCGTTATAAAAAAGACAAAGGCGGCAAAATGAAAAAAGCGGTTATAAAGCCGGGCAAACCCGGTAATGCGTTTAAAAACGGACTGTTCGGCGTAAACGCGGAGATAACGCGAAAAGGATATTTCGGCGGTCTGTCCGCTCAGATGATAAACAACAGAAAATTCTTTGCGGGCGATACCGCGCCTTCCGGCTGGGATTGCGATAGTTTTGAATATATCACAAACAGAAGAGACGAAAGCCTCTGCGGCAGTAATTTCGTTATTCTCCGCGGCGGCTCGATGCGCCAGACGTCGGAGTTTATCGCGCTGAAAACCGGCGAAAAATACGGGGCGAAAGCGTGGGTAAAGGCGCTGTCCGATAACGCATTTGTCACTATTGGCGTAAGCGGGGCTGAAAAACGTTTCAGCGTACCGCAAAGCGAAAAACCGTATATAGAATTATCGTTTGAGTTTGACGGAGCGGAGACAGACAACGGTACGTTTACCGTAAAGACGGAGGGCGATATTGCCGTATTTGAGGTGTCACTACTGATATCCGACAACTTTTACGGCATGCGGCGCGACGTAATAGATGCGCTCAAATATATCTCGCCGTCTTCGCTGCGTTTCCCCGGCGGGTGCGCGGCGGATCACTTTGACTGGAAGCAAAGCTTTAAAGCGCCGGAATTCAGAGTACCGGCGCACGGCGGCGACAAATGGTTTCTTTTCCGCGATACGTACAATCAGGACTGCCTCGATATCGGCATAAACGAATTCATGATGCTTTGCAAAGAACTCGGCGCCGAGCCGGAATACACCGTAAGTCTATTATTATCCGACGGCGAAGACGCGGCGGATATAGTCGAATACTGCAACGGTGACACCGATACAAAATACGGCGCATTAAGACAGCGGATCGGATTTGACAAGTTCAACGTAAAGCTTTGGTATATAGGAAACGAAGCGTACTTTTTCGGGCGCGAATATCAAAAGGACGGCGCGCTTGCCGCAAAACGTACGGACTATCTTATAGCCGCTATGAAAAAAGCCGATCCGAGCATTGTCCCCGTCGTAGGTCTTACGTGGGCAAAGGATTTTCAGATATGGAACTACGATTTTGTCGCCGCGTGTGAAAGCGATTACGAATACGTTTCATTCCACGACTATATCGGCATCCTGCCCGACCCGACGCAGGGACACAACGGCATGGCGACGGCGGAAATGCTTGAAAGTAATCTGCAAAACGGAGAAAGTTACGGTCTGGAATTCTACAAAAACGGACTTTATCCCGACCGCTTTGATAAAATAAAAGTCTGCGCGGACGAGTGGAATTACTCGTGGGGACAGGACAGCAATAACGCTCTGTTTTTTTCAAACGCGCTGCAATTCCACTTTTTTGCAAAAAGCGGCGAAAAATATCATATAGAGCGCGCCGCGTTCTTCATGCCGGTAAACGAGGGGATGATAACGGTCAAAGGCGCTGAATGTAAAACCGAGAGCACAGGCGAGTTCTTCCACTTTATGAAAGGCCATAAAGACGGCGTTATCTGCGCATGCGATACGGACGATCCGCTTGACGTTTTATGCACGAAACACGGTGAAAAACTCTTTATGTCCGTGATAAACAGGCACGCTGAGCCGCAAAAAATTTCAGTCGACGGATATGAGATCGCGTCCGTTACGCAGATAGCGGTCAAAGATTACGGTTTTGACAGCAATGATTTTGAAATAATTCACGGCGGCGATACGCTCTATGGTCACAGCGTTATGTTCATGACGCTTACAAAGAAGGGGTAATATGGAAAAATATAAGGACAGATCACTTTCATCATCCGAAAGGACCGCGGATCTTTTAAGCCGCATGACAACAGAAGAAAAGGTCTTTCAGCTTTCAACGCAGATAATTTTTGACGTTTTTGGCGACGAGTACAAGCAAAAGCGCGATCATCGCCTCGGCAGTTTCCGCAATCCGGGACACTTCATGCACTATAAAGACAATAAGACGTCAAAGCCGTCCGAGGTCGCGCGCTTCATAAACGAAGACGTAAGAAAATCTGTTGAAGCAAGCCGTTTAGGCATTCCCGCAATAGAAAACGGAGAGGCGCTGCACGGCGCGCAGTGGGGCATGGCGACGTGCTTTCCGCAGCCGATAGCGCTGGCGGCTACGTTCGATCCGGAGCTTGTGTCCGGCGTCGCAGATATTATAGGCAAAGAGGTCGCGGCGGCGGGCGTAAGGCAGGTATTTGCGCCGGTAGTGAACATTTCGCGCGACTGCCGCTGGGGGCGCACGATGGAGACTTTCGGGGAAGACGTGCTCCTCTGCTCCGATATGGGAGAGGCGATGTGCCGCGGCTTTCAGAAAAACGGCGTTATAGCTACGCCAAAGCATTTTGCAGACAACTACGCGGACGGCGGGCGCGATTCAAACGAATCTCACTCGTCGTGGCGTACGCTGTACGAAGTATATCTGCCGCCGTTCAAACGCTGTATCCAAAAGGGCGGCGCAATGTCCGTTATGGCGGCGTATAACGCGGTGGACGGCGTTCCCTGCTCCTGCAACAGAAAACTGCTTACGGAGATTTTGCGTAAAAAATGGGGCTTTGACGGCTTCGTTGTCTCCGATTACAACGGCGTAACGGACGTTTACGGCGCTCATCACGTATCAGACAGCGAAGCGAAAGCGACGGCGATATGCATAAAAGCCGGACTTGAAGCGCCGCTTCCGCACCGGTGCGAGAAAAACGTCTTTGAGGCGCTTGAAAAAGGGTATCTGACCGAGGCCGACGTAGACCGCGCCGCAAGCCGCATATTAAAGGCAAAATTTGATATAGGTTTGTTTGATACACCTTACGTAAACGAAGATACGATAGACGGTCTGGTCCGCTGTGAAGCGCATAAAAAAGCCGCGCTTGACTGTGCGCGGCAGTGTCTTGTGCTTTTAAAAAACGACGGCGTTCTGCCGTTTGACAAAAACAAGATCAAAACCATAGGCGTTTTCGGCAAAGGAGCGGATACCGTTCCCGTCGGCGACAATTATTCCGGACCTTATCAGGGCTGGCGCGCGGACGACGCATATACGCCGCTCGGCTATTTACGCGAATTTGCAAAAGGCATAAATATAATAACCGGCACGGATGAAGAAATAAAGCAAAAAGCGCCCGGCTGCGATATTTGCCTGTATTTTACCAAAATGCTTGAGGGCGAAGGGCGCGACAGGTGCAATATAAGATTATCCGCCGAAAAGCGGAGATTTGATACCGAAAACTCCGGCGGTATGATAGTGGATCAGGCAAAGGCGGAGGCAGGCGACGATCAGGAGACGGCGATAGCCGAAATGGTGAAAGCAAACAAAAATTCCGCGGTGATACTGTTAAACGGCGCGCCGATAGATATGACCGGCTGGATAGAAAAAGTTCCCGCCGTGCTTGAGGCGTGGTACCCCGGCGAGCAGGGCGCGCAGGCTGTATGCGAGGCGCTTTTCGGTATCGTCAACCCGTGCGGCAAGCTTCCCATGTCGTTTCCGAAATCCGTCGGACAGTTACCGCTTTACTATTCCTACAAACCGAGCGGACGCGGATATCATTATAACGAAAACGACGGAAAACCCCTGTTTGAATTCGGTTTCGGGCTTTCATATACGGAATTCAAAATAGACAACGTAACTTGTTCCGTTGATGATAACGGGCTTACGGTCGGCTACGATATAGAAAACACGGGAAAATACAGCGGCGCGGAGGTAGTACAGATATACTTTGAGGGAAGAAATTGCGGCGTCGTCCGTCCCATATCCGAGCTTAAAGCGTACAGAAAGACGCGCCTGCAGGCCGGTGAGAAAAAACGAGAGATCTTAAATATCGATGACGAAGCGTTCAAATACTACAACGCGGAGCTTGAATACGGACTGTTTGACGGAGATTATACGGTAAAGCTCGGAACGTCATGCTGTAAGATTTTGCACACGTTTGAGGTGTCTGTAAAAGACGAAATAATAAAAATAAAATAAATAAACCGGCGATATGCCGGTTTTTTTACGGTTTGATACTTAAACATCCGTTTTTGCAAAGCTTTTCGCTCAGCCTGTCCGGTTGGTGACCTCCGATATAAAGCGTTATTTCACCGTCCGGGCTCACGCGCTCGCCGCTGTAAAGCACCGCTTTTATGAATTTCTTATCCGCCTTTACCGTTACCGTCTTTTCTTCTCCCGCTGCAAGCGTGACCGCAGTCACTGAGCAGAGACGGTATTTCGGCGTTTCGGTCCTGCTGTCGGTAAAATGAGCATAGACCTGCACTTTTTCACACACGTCGTATTTACCCGCGTTTTTCAGCGTAACGCCGAGCGTCAGCGTATCGGCGTCATCCGATACCGCCGTCGCTTTTTTGTATTCCACGTCGGTATACGATAAGCCGAAGCCGAACGGATAAAGCGGCTCCGCCTCACTGTACGCGTAAGTTCTGTCGTCCATCGAATAATCCGATATATCGGGCAGTACAGCATCGCCCTTGTAAAACGTTATCGGCAGTCTGCCGGAGGGCGAGCAGTCGCCGTGCAGTATTTCCGCAGCCGCAAGTCCGCCGAGCGCACCGGGATACCACAAATGTAAAACGGCTTTCGCTTTTTTGCTCACCACATCGCCGGGATCCGCGGCGGAGCCGCACGTGACGAGCACGACGACGTTTTCGCATATATCGCATACGGCTTCCGCAAGCTTTATCTGGCACCGCGGCAAGTACGACGTAGTTCTGTCTCCTCTGTAAAAGCCCTCGGCTTCGTACGGCATTTCCTCGCCCTCTATCGAGCTGTCAAGTCCGAGGCAAAGCACGACCGCGTCAGCCTCCGACGCGGCGGCGAGAGCGCCGGACAAAAGCTCTTCTCCGTCGGACCCGCGCGTTGAAACGAGCGCGGAGCCCGTGGCGACGGATATTTCCGCGTCTTTGAATACGCGCCTTATCCCGTCCGCGACGGTGATATATTCGGGCGATCTGCCGTTGTAATTGCCCTCAAGCGCCCGCACGGAATTCGCGTTCGGACCTATGACGGCTATGCGTTTGTATCTGTCGTTAAGCGGAAGAAAACCGTTATCGTTTTTGAGCAGGACAGCGCTTTGCCGCGCTGTTTTCAGATTCAGCTCGCGGTGCTCTTTACAGTTGACCTTTGAATACGGTATATCGGAATAAGGTCTATGCTCTTCAAATTCTCCGAGCAGGGCGCGGATCGTATACAGCCTTACCGCGGCTTTTGTCAGATCCTCGTTTGTTATAAGATCGTGTTCGTACGCATCTATCAGCTTTTCATACGTGTTTCCGCAGTTTAAATCACAGCCTTTTTTCAGCGCCAGAGCCGCGGCTTCCTCCGCCGTTTCCGTGCAGTGATGACCGTTTGCTATGTCGGAGATCGCGCCGCAGTCGGATACGAAATAGCCTTGAAAGCCCCATTTTCCGAACAAAATCTCTTCCATAAGATACGAATGGGCGCAGCACGGCTCGCCGTTCGTTCTGTTGTACGCGCCCATAACTCCGGCGACGCCGCATTCAACGCACGCTTCAAAAGCGGGGAGATACGTTTCCCACATATCCTTCATACTCGCTCTTGTATCGCAGACGTGGCGCGTATATTCGGGTCCCGAATGTACGGCAAAATGCTTTGCGCACGCGGCGGCTTTCAGATATTCACCGTCGCCCTGTATGCCTTTGACGTATGATACGCCCATGCGCGAGGTCAGATACGGATCCTCGCCGAACGTCTCCTGTCCGCGTCCCCAGCGCCCGTCGCGGAATATATTGATATTCGGCGCCCAGAACGTGAGGCCCTTGTAAATACCGCGGTCACCGAACTGAACGTTTTTATTGTATTTCGCCCTCGCCTCGTCGGAGACGGCGCAGCCTACCTCATATATAAGCTCCGGGTCAAACGTCGCCGCCATACCGATAGCCTGCGGGAATACCGTCGCGGTATCCGCGCGCGCAACGCCGTGCGCCGCCTCGTTCCACCAGTTGTATTCCTTTATTCCGAGGCGCTCTATCGCCGCAGACGTGTATAAAAGCTGAGAGATCTTCTCATACGGCGTCATTTCAGATACGATCTTTTCGGCTTTTTTTCTTGCCTTATCAAATCCTTTTCTGTTCACGTTTACCTCTTTTTCAAAGCGGTCCTGATTCAACCCTCAAACGCTGCGACGAGCTGTGCGGTAAGAACCTGCTCCGTCCATTTGCTGACTTTGTTCGCGCCGCCGCCCGGGCATTTTTTATACAATCCTGCGACAAAGTCGTTGCCGGTGGTCTGATAACGGCCTTTTCTGAAATCCGCCGCTTCGTACGGAAGTCCCACCCACGAGCGCGTTTCACCTATCTTATAAGTCTTCGCGTCGTTCCAGACCCACGCCGGAGTCGGCCACAGTCTTTTTGAGTTCGTCGCGTCTATCGCGTCGTAAAACTCTTTGTCCGGGCCGCCCTGCCCGTGATGTCCCATTTGTACGTATTCTGATTTAAGCTGTTCCGGCTCGTATTTTTCAAGCAGTTTTTTGCCCTCGTCCGAGGCGCAGTCCGCGAGGAACAAAACGGAATGATCGCCGTATACCATGCGGATTATAACGGACGTGCTGTTTACGTATTTCGCCTCTTTCCACCACGTGAAAAGTATGTCGAATTTTACGCCGTCCACGTCTATGCAAAGCCCTTTGTCGATCGATTCCGCGTTTATGACCGCGCCGTTTATAAGATCGTAATAGTAGTTCTCCGCGCCATCCGGTGGGGTATATTTATCCTCCGGTATATCGGCGCCCTTTATCCCGGCAAAAGCGTTTACTTTATAGTAATTGTCAAATCCCTTTTTGAGCTTTGCAAGCCTTTCAACGTCGTAATCCCCGGCGCCGGCCGCACTGTCCCATTCCACGCCGATATCGGGAAAATCAAAATAGAAATTGTTTATTTTATAATTTGAGTTTTCGTTATACTCGTTCAGCATTTTGGCAAGCTCGTA
>JAEEGW010000123.1 GCA_016280525.1 Clostridiales bacterium | reverse complement strand
TCCCCTCCCACAGATCAGAGATCTGAGGGGGCGGCGAAAAATGAAATCCGCTCCGCACCGGAACGGATGAAATCGGCTTCGCCGATGAAATCACTGTGTGATGAAATCCGCCTTACGGCGGGTTTGCTGTAGGGGCGACCAGTGGTCGCCCGCCGAAATTCGCGCGAAACAAAACGGGCGATCAATGATCGCCCCTACAACCAATGTTAAAACATAACAATCGCAAATAATTCTTTTAGGAGATTCATATATGAAAAGAAAAGACATAAAAAAAGTGCTCATTATCGGCTCCGGTCCCATAGTCATCGGCCAGGCGGCGGAGTTTGACTACGCCGGCACACAGGCGTGTCTGGCGCTAAAAGAAGAGGGCTGCGAGGTCATACTCTGCAACAGCAACCCCGCGACGATAATGACGGACACGACCATAGCGGACAAAATATACATGGAGCCGCTGACGCTTCAGTACGTTGCTAAAATTTTAAGATACGAGCGCCCGGACGCGATAATCCCCGGCATAGGCGGTCAGACCGGACTTAATTTAGCCATGCAGCTTTCAAGAAAAGGTATTTTGAAAGAGTGCGGCACGGAGCTTTTAGGCACGCCGGCGGACAGCATAGAGCGCGCGGAGGACAGAGAGCTTTTCAAAGAGATGTGTCAGTCCATAGGCGAGCCGGTCATCCCGTCCGAGATAACTTACAGCGAAGACGAGGCAAAGGCGGCGGCTGAAAGAATAGGTTACCCGGTCGTTCTGCGCCCGGCGTTCACGCTCGGCGGCACGGGCGGCGGCTTTGCAAACGACGAAGAGGAGCTTATGAGCATAGCGCCCAACGCTTTCCGTCAGTCGCCGGTGCATCAGGTGCTTATAGAGAAGAGCGTTAAAGGCTATAAAGAGATAGAATTCGAGGTCATGCGCGACAGCAGCGGCCACGCCATAACGATATGCGGCATGGAAAACGTCGACCCCGTCGGCGTCCACACCGGCGACAGCATAGTCGTGGCACCTATCCTTTCGTTAAACGATCACGATCTGAAAATGCTGAACGACAGCGCGATAAAGATAATAAAAGAGCTTAAGATCGCCGGCGGCTGCAACGTTCAGTTCGCGCTTCATCCCGAAACGAGCGAATATTATCTGATAGAAGTCAACCCGCGCGTTTCCCGCAGCTCGGCGCTCGCGTCAAAGGCGAGCGGTTACCCGATAGCGAGAGTAACGGCGAAGATCGCTCTCGGTATGTTACTCGAAGAAATACCCGTCGCGGGCGGCACGGCGGCGATCGAGCCGAGCCTTGATTATATAGTCGCAAAATTCCCGCGCTTCCCGTTTGACAAGTTTGCCGACGCGCCGAACACGCTCGGCACGCAGATGAAAGCGACGGGCGAGGTAATGGGCATAGGATCAAATCTTGAAGAATGTATGCTCAAATCCGTGCGCTCGCTTGAAACGGGAGTTTGCCACCTGCACCTTCCTAAATTCGATAATAAAACAGACGATGAGCTTCTCGATTACATATCCGAATTCCGTGACGACAATATCTACGCTATAACGGAGCTGTTGCGCCGCGACGTGAGCATAGAATTACTGCACGAAAAGACGATGATCACACAGCTTTTCCTTGAATCCATAAAAAAGATAACGGAGATGGAAAAGAAGCTGAAGCAGAACGTCAACAGCCTTGACGTCCTGAAAGAAGCCAAGAAAATGGGCTTCTCCGACAAGTATATCGCAAGGCTCTGGAACCTGTCCGAGGTGGAGCTGTACGAAAAGCGCAGAAAATACGGCATTATCCCCGTTTTCAGAATGGTCGACACGCTGCACACGGGCAAATACATAGCTTACCTGTATTCGTCCTACACCGGCGAGAATCAGAGTATTTTAACTGACAAAAAGAAAGTCGTCGTGCTCGGCGCGGGTCCTATAAGAATAGGTCAGGGCGTTGAGTTTGACTATTCCACCGTTCACGCGGTGCAGACCATAAAGCGCCAGGGCTACGAATCCATAATCATAAACAACAACCCGGAGACCGTTTCCACCGACTACACGACCGCGGACAAGCTGTATTTCGAGCCGCTGACGCCCGAGGACGTTATGGCGGTAATAGATTTTGAAAATCCCGAGGGCATTATCGCTTCCTTAGGCGGTCAGACGGCAATAAATTTAGCCCAGCCGCTTACAGACAGAGGCGTGAAGATGATAGGCACGGACTGCGAGGCGATAGAAAGAGCAGAGAACCGCGACAGCTTTGAAAAAGTGCTTCTGCAGCTCGGTATCCCTCAGCCTAAAGGCTGCGCCGTAACGAACATTGAAGACGGCGTCGCGGCGGCGTCCGAAATAGGTTATCCCGTTCTCGTCCGTCCGTCGTTCGTTTTGGGCGGCCGCGCGATGCAGATAGTCGCAAACGAGGAACAGCTGCGCCATTATCTTAAGAGCGCCGTTGAAATAGACGCGGACAAGCCCGTTTTAGTTGATAAATACATACCCGGCAAAGAGGTCGAAACGGACGCTATATGCGACGGCCGCGACGTATTCATACCCGGCATAATGGAGCTTGTAGAGCGCACGGGCATACATTCCGGCGACTCCATAAGCGTTTATCCCGCGTTCTCCGTATCGGACAAAGTAAAAGGAACGATACTGCAGTACACGAAGAAACTCGGGTTAGGAATAGGCATAAAAGGC
>JAEEGW010000018.1 GCA_016280525.1 Clostridiales bacterium | reverse complement strand
CATCACCACCACGACCACGATCACGACGCGGACGAGGTGTTCACGAGCTGGGGCATGGAGACGTCGGATAAATTCACGGCGGGCGCCGTTGAAGACTGCCTGGACGAGCTTATGACCGGGCGCTACGGCATGGTACTGCGCGCCAAAGGCATGGTCGCCGGAGCGGACGGGCAGTGGATCCATTTCGACTACGTTCCAGGTGAAAAAGAAGTGCGTACCGGCGCAGCGGACGTCATAGGCAAGCTGTGCGTCATAGGCACGGGCTTAAACAAAAAGGGACTTGAACAGCTGTTCAAAAACGCCTGACTGGAGATAAAAAATGGATATACCCGTATATCTTTTTACCGGTTTTCTGGAAGCCGGAAAGACGAGGTTTTTGCAGGAGACCCTGTGCGATAAGAGCTTTTTCGACAACAGACGCGACAGAACGCTCGTCATACAGTGCGAGGAGGGCGAGGAGGAGCTCGACCCGTCGCCGTTCGCCTCAAAAGAGATATATCTTGAAATATTAGACGATAAAAGAAAGCTCAACCCGGACAAGCTGGAAGCCCTGCGCGCAAAGTACAAAGCCACGCGCGTGCTTATGGAATACAACGGCATGTGGCTGATCCCGGAGCTCGTCGCGGCGCTGCCGGACGGCTGGTTTATATGCCAGGAGATGAATTTCAACGACGCCTCGATGATAGACGTTTACAACGCCAATATGAGAAATCTGGTCGTTGACAAATTCAACAACGCGGATCTTGTGGTGTTCAACCGCTGCGCGCCGGACGAGGATATACAAAAGCTGCATAAGCTCGTCCGCGGTGTAACGCGCCGAGCGGAGATATTTTACGAAAAGACAAACGGACAGGCGGCGTACGACGATATAGAAGACCCGCTCCCGTTTGACGTAAACGCCCCGGTGATAAAAGTTGAAGACCGCGATTTCGCGCTTCTGTATCGCGATCTTGCGGAAAATATGCCGGATTACAACGGAAAGACAGTCAACTTCTCCGGTATGGTGAGTAAGGATAAACGCACTACCGGCGACGGATTCATAATAGGCAGACCTATAATGACGTGCTGTGTTGAGGATATACAGTTCAGCGGGCTTTACTGCGAAAACGGCGCGGATAAAGTCGAATCGGAGAAGTGGTATAACTTGACCGCGAAGATCGCCATAAAACCCTGCCGAGTGTACGGCAGAAAAGGCCCGGTGCTCACGTTAACGGACGTTAAACCCGCACAAGCGCCGGAAAATCCCGTTGCAACGTTTTATTAAAATTGGCTGTAGGGGTCCATTGATTGCCCACAGAGTGAAGACAAACTCCCTCAGTCATCCGGAAATTGACCCGGATGACAGCTCCCCCAAAGGAGGAGCCTTAGTTTGCCTCCCTCTTTGAGGGAGGTGTCAACGATAGGGGTTCCCCAACGCGAACTTGAGAGCGTTGGGGGTTCACGTAAATTGACGGAAGGAGTTTTTTAGAATTCTTTGCCTGCAAATTAGCGGCGACCGTTGGCCGCCCGTTTAAAAAAATAATGATCGGGAGGAAATTATGAGATATTCGGATAAACTGAACGGTTACTGGGAAGAAGGGTATCACTATTATTTTGAAATACGGGATAAAAGCTTCTCTTTGCGCGATTCGTCAAAGCGCGTCGTGTTTGAAACCAATATAAAATACGATGCCAAAAAACTCGAATCGGGCGAGAAGACGGAGCTTAAGATAGGCGAAACGACGCTTGCAAGAACGTACCAGGGCGAGCCAATGTGGTATATAACCGGACTTTATTACGAAAACGGAGAGATACACATGGATACGCACTATACCATAACGGGCGACAGCAGCTACGTTTTGCATAAAGTCGATCACGGACCGTTTCACAATCTGCTCATACTTGACGATGAATATCTTAAACAGCTCCAGGGCGAATGGGTGCAGTGGAGCGAAAACGGCAAAAGGAACAGCACTATAAGGATATTTAAAAACGAGATACAGTTTTTATACGGCGGTTCTGTTATGGATAAAGCAAAATTCCACGTGCTTGCTTACAGATCAAGTCCTGATAGACCGTTCATAAGCAGCGAAGATCTGACGGTGTCCGGCATAGGTATGTATAACGAGCTGAGGATCGAGCCGGATATGCTGACCGGATATGAGATGGTATGCGATATGGATATGCCGTTATCCGTTTTTACAAGGCGCAATATGCTTGATAAAATAACAGTTCCCGAGGCGGCGAGACGCAGTCCGAGGAACACGATGATGTACCAGCCCACGGTCGATACGGCTATGAATATGGAAAACGCGTTTCTTGGATTTAAAAACATATCGGGAGAGCAAAAAGATGAAAACGACGATAAAGATTGACAGCAAAAACACAAATATGGTCGCGCACCGCGGAGTAAGCGCGCTTGAGAGGGAGAACACGAATCAGGCGTTCATCGCCGCGGGCAACCGTGAAAAGTACGTCGGTATAGAAACGGACGTTCACAGAACGGCGGACGGCAAATACGTCTGCATACACGACAGCAGCACCGCGCGCGTCGCAGGCGTTGATATGAACGTTGAAGAGTCAACGCTCGAACAGCTGCAGTCAGTCTGCCTGCTCGATATGGACGGGACTCCGAGAAACGATATACGCATCCCGACGCTTCAGGACTATATAAATATCTGCCACAGATACGGAAAAGTATCCGTTCTGGAGCTGAAAACGCCGTTTGAGGCAGAACACGTGCGCGAGATAGCAGATATTATCCGTGACCTCGGTCATCTTGATATGACGGTGTTCATATCGTTTCATAAGCAGGATCTTATATATCTGCGCGAATTTTTACCGGATCAGCCGGCGCAGTTTCTGTGCGGCGAATGGAACGAAAGCGTAAAAGCGTTTGTAAAAGAGTATAAGCTTGATCTTGATATCTGCTATCCGCCGCTTACGAAGGAAGTCTTTGACGATATAAAAGCGACGGGCGTAAAGCTGAATATCTGGACGGTGGACGACAAAGACCTCGGCGAGAAATTCGCAGAATGGGGAGCGGACTATATTACGACGAATATTCTGGAATAATTAAGAATTAAGAATTAAGAATTAAGAATTAAGGGGCGACCATTGGTCGCCCGTTTTTAAAACAAATCAATGTAGGGGCGACCATTGGTCGTCCGTCTTAAAGAATAAAGAAGAAATAAGAAAGAATAAAGAATAAAAACAGGAGTCGGCAGAGCCGACAAACCGTGCGCCTTGCTATGCAATCAGAGGTAATGCAGCCGAACCATACCGGGACCTTAATTCTGAATTCTTAATTCTTAATTCGTAAGAGATGCTCGCCCCTACGGGATAAACGGTTTTTATTTTGCGGCATATTCGCGGCGGCGCTTTCCGTGCCGTATGAGAGATCACAACAAAATCAAATAAAAATCTCCGGCACGGAAATTGAAATATTTTCCGGCACCGGAGATATTATTTTGCTTTACGTGTGCACCGGAAAATATTTCCGGCTTCGCCCGCGGCGAAGTGCGCCGCCTTTGCGTGCGATCACTCTTCTTTCTGCGCTTTAAGTGTGTCTATCTCGTCAAGTATCTTTTTGTCCTTGTAGAAGAAGAAGAGGAACGCGCCGATAAGACACGCGACCGTCGCGATGATCGCGGTTATACGGAAGCTCATCTCACCGCCCGCGCTGATCTGCTGATTCAGCTCGTTTACGTCGATGCCGGCTTCCGCCGCCGCTTCAAGCGCGGCCTCTGCTTCCGCCGCCGCGACCGACGTTACCGCGGTGAATAAAACGACCGCTATCGCCTGTCCCATTTTCATGGCGAACGTACGCGCGGCAAAGAACATACCGCTCCTGTTTTCGCCGCTCTTCAAAGCTTCAAGCTCCGCAACGTCCGCAACGCAAGCCTGCGGAAGAATGCCTAAAATTGCCATCGGTACGCCGGCGCAGACAGCTATGATTATACCCCATACGATACCGGGTATGCCGAACAGTCCGCATACAGACGTAAGAAGGAATACGAACGCGTAAGAGAAGAAGCCTATAATGATCAGTTTCTTTTTGCCTAATTTCGGCGCAAGACGGTTGACCGGGAAATACAGAGCAAGACTTACGAGCGTCATGATAGCCATAAGGACTATGGTGTTTCCCGCGGGTATGTGCATAAGCAGCGTTTCATAATACGCAAGACCGGTCTGGAACAGCGTCACGGCGAAGAAATATAT
>JAEEGW010000122.1 GCA_016280525.1 Clostridiales bacterium | reverse complement strand
TCCGGCAGATCAAGCGACGGCACAACTGTAAAATCGCCGTTTGAATTCAGTATGAAACCCGCTTCCGGCGCATGGATTATAACGCGCTCGCGCACGCCGTGCGAAAGCAGTTTTTCCGCGGTAAGACGCACGTTTACGGTATCAAGGCTTCCGTCGCTTTTTCTCGGCTCGTATCCCGCCGCGCCGCACGCTTCCGTCTCGTTCATTATAGCGTTGTCCGTATATTTCAGCGCCGGGATAATCTTTTTCGCAAATTCGCCGTTTGCGTCGCTTACCGCGTCAACGGACGTTTTTATGCCCGCCGCCTGCGCTCCGCAGAGGAATTTTGCAAGCTCCGTTCCGTATTCGTCGTTTTCTTTGTCAAAACTGTCAAGCAGCATTATGTATCCTATATGCAGCATGCGGCAGTCAAGCGCGTCAACGGGCAGATCGTCCGGGCAGAATCCGGCGTTTGCGCCGCGGTAGTGGAAAAACGTGCGCTCGCCCGTCCCGGCTTCGCTCATAACGTCGGAAAAAGACGTCTTTTCCGTTTCTGATATTTTTATATATTCAGTATTTATCCCGTTTTTTTGAAGTTCGGAGATCACGTATCTTCCGCCTTCGTCGTCGCCCGTCCTGCCCGCCGCGCCTACCGGCAGAGATCCGTCTATTTTTGCCAGATCTATCGCCGTGTTCGGTACGCATCCGCCGACGGCGACCGAGACCGATACGATATTCGCAAGCATGTTCCGGTCAGGATACGCGTCTATAACTTTTACCCTGTCGGTCAGGATGTTTCCGGCTATTATTATGCCGCCGCGCTCTTTTTTCAACCCGATCTCCGCCCTTTCGTTTTTTATCGGGTTAAGTATATCACATACTGCGGTTTTTGTCAACGCCTGAAATTATAATCAAGAGGCGTAAAAGAAAAGATTTGTTATTCAAAACGGTTGACTTATTTGATCGTTTATGCTAAAATAAGGCAGATAAACGTGTTTTTAACACATCCGGAGGTAAAATATATGAGACAAAGCGGCGTACTTCTGCACATAACCTCTCTTCCGTCAAACGGCGGCATTGGAACGCTCGGGCGCGCGGCGTACGATTTTGTGGATTTCGTAAAGGATTCCGGTATGACTATCTGGCAGATGCTGCCGTTAGGTCCCACCGGCTACGCGGAATCCCCGTATCAGAGCACGTCGACCTTCGCGGGCAATCAGCTCGTCGTCGATTTTGAAATGCTCGAAGCGGACGGAATTTTGCCTAAAGGCGCGTACAAACCGCTTGAAATAACGTCAAACGTTGATTTTGAAGCCGTAAAAAAACAGCACGGGGAGCTTATGAAGCTGTCGTTTGACTGCTCGTTCAAAAAGCTTGACAAAGAGATAAAAGAGTTTGAAAAAGCTCATCCGTGGGCGCGCGATTACGGCCTGTTCAGAGCCATAAAATCAAGCTTTGACGAAAGGTCCTGGATGGAATGGCCGGATCAGAACGCCCGTTTAAGAGTGCCGGCGACGATAGCGAAATACAAAAAAGAACTTGCAAATGAAATAGATTTTTACGTATATGAGCAGTATCTGTTCTTCACACAGTGGTCAAAGCTGCACGAATACGCAAAGAGCAAGGGCGTTATGCTCATGGGCGATCTGCCGATATACGTCGCGGAGGATTCCGCCGACGTGTGGCTCAACCCGGAAATGTTCGAGCTTGACGAGGAGTGCAGACCCGTAAGGATCGCGGGCGTACCGCCGGATTATTTTTCCGAAACGGGTCAGAGATGGGGCAACCCCTTATACGCCTGGGATAAGCACGAAGCGGACGGATACCGCTGGTGGATAAGCAGATTAAGAGCTTTGAGCGATATGTTCGATATTTTGCGCATAGACCATTTCATCGGCTTTGCCAACTATTACGCCATACCCGCGGACGAGCCGACGGCGCTCAAAGGCAAATACGAGATCGGTCCCGGCAAAAAGCTGTTTGACAAGATAAAGATCGAACTTCCGGGTCTGAAAATAGTCGCGGAAGATCTGGGCGTCGTAAATCAGACGGTCAAGGATCTGCTTACGTACTGCGGCTACCCGGGGATGAAAGTCCTGCAGTTCGCGTTTGACGGCGAGATCGAAGACGAGCTGCCCGAAACGCACACGAAAAACTGCTTTATCTACACCGGCACGCACGACAACAACACGACGCTCGGCTGGTGGAACGGCGCCGAACCGGAGGTAAAGGAAAGAGCGGTAAAAGCGCTTGATATGAAAGACGAGGACGACGGTATAGTCGACCACATGCTTGAAGCGGCGTTTGGCTCCGAAGCCGACACCGCGGTCGTGCCTATGCAGGACCTTCTTAATCTTGACGAAGAAAGCAGGATGAACGTCCCCGGTACCGTAGGCTGCAACTGGATGTGGCGCATGCTCCCCGTTGACTACGGCAAAGTCGCCGAAAAAGTCCGTATGCTGAATATCAATAGCAACAGAGGAAAATTCTTCTGATACAAAAAAAACAAAAGGGGGCTGTTCAAAAACCTCGGCAAAAAATCGAGGCAGCTAAACAGCTCTTTTTTTCATGTTTGCCTTCTCCTTTGGGAGAAGGGGGACCATTTATGGTGGATGAGGCTCGGGGTGCAGGAAGCAAACCCATTGTGCCGCGGACTTCCGGCCTCATCCGTCACGCTTCGCGTGCCACCTTCTCCAACCGAGAAGGCTTTCCGCGCATCCCTTCACAATATAGTTGGAGGAATCAACTATTTCGCATTTTTTTGCATGGAAAAATAAAGATTTTCACATTATTTGCTTGATTTTCCATAGAAAAAGGCTGTTTTTCGCCTAAATCTAAACTTAGGTTTTTGAACAGCCCCTTTTATTATTATCCTTTTACCGCGCCTGCGGTGACGCCTTCCACGTAATACTTCTGCAAGAACATGAACAGCGTTACTATAGGTATCGCGACTATCACGCATCCGGCGGCGAACTGTGTGAACAGGTTCGTATCTGGGTGTGTTCCGAAAAGCATTGAGTAAAGTCCGACGGACACCGTCCAGTACTTTGCGTTATCCGCGCCTATGATGACCTTTGCGAATATGAAGTCCATCCACGGACCGGTGAAGCTCATCAGCGCCTGATATATGATTATAGGTTTGGCAAGCGGAAGTATTATCTTCCAGAAGACCTTGAAGTTTGTACATCCGTCAAGTTTTGCGGATTCCACGAGCGCGTTGGGGATAACGTCAAAGAATCCTTTGGCGATCTGGAATCCTAACCCCGCTCCGGCGCTGTATGCGAGAACGAGACCGATAAGCGACAGTTCCGGATGTTCCGGGTTGCCCGAAAGTCCTATGGATTTCAGCAAAAAGTATATCGCTATCATGCTCATGAAGCCCGGAAAAAGTCCCAGCACCATAGTGACGTTCATGAACGCTTTTCTCAGCTTGAATTTGAGCTTTGCGATACAGTAAGCGACCGAAAGCACTAAAAACGTTGAGATTATACAGTCTACCACGGAAACTATCAGGGTGTTTACCACCCATCTGATAAACGCATGGTCGATACCGTAGTATTTTTCCGTAAACAAGAGCCTGAAGTTTTCAAAGCCTATCTGACGCGGGAAGAAGTTGCTCGTTACGCGTCCGATAAACGTGCCGTCCGGCTGATATTCGCATCTGAACGCCGAAATGAAGATCCACACAAGAGGGATGAGCCAGATGATCGCCATAACTATCAGGATCGTATAAGTAACTATGAGGCTGATACGGCGGTTCCTGCTCTGACTGCTGTATTTTTTAGTATTATCACTCATTGGAAAGTATCCTCCTCATTGTACGCTTTGCTTCGCCTGTACGTTATAAGCGTTATCGTGGCGGTGATGATGAACGTGAAGATACCTATGACAGCGCCGGTGTTATACATTCCTTTATCTATCGTGACTTTATACAGCCACGTGACGAGCAGGTCCGTGCCGCCCGCCTGATAGCCGGGATAGACAGGTCCGCCTCCCGTCAGTAAGAAGATGGAGTTGAAGGAGTTTATGTTTCCGACAAAGCTCGATATGAGATACGGCGTCGTTATGAATATAACGTACGGCAAAGTGATCTTGAAGAACATTTTTACCGTGGAAGTTCCGTCAACTCTCGCCGCCTCGTACAGATCTGACGGTATATTCATAAGTATGCCGGACGTCATAAGCATAGTATACGGTATGCCGACCCACATATTTATTATAATTACCATCACTTTTGCAAGTATCTCGTTGTCCGTGGCTTTCAGACCTAAGAATCCTATTGGCTCCTGTATCCACCCGATACTCTGTAAGAGCGAGTTCACGGGGCCGTATTCGCCAAGCAGGTTTCTTACCGCAAGAAGCGATATAAACTGCGGCACGGCTATGGTGAGAATAAATATCGTGCGGAACACTTTTTTAGCCTTAAGCCCCTTCTTGTTGATGAGAAGAGCCAGGATGATACCGCCGAAATAGCAGGTGAACGTTGCGAAAATAGCCCAGATGAACGTCCAGCCGAGGACCGGCAGGAAGCGGTTCTTTATCTCAAAGCCGAGCGAACCTTCACCCGTGAAAACGGATGCGAAGTTGTGCAGCCCGTTCCAGCCGAACAGGTTGGTGCCGAGGTTGTGCATATCTTCCTGGTTGTACGTGGTGAAAGCGAGCGCTATCATGAATATGGTCGGTAAGACCGTGAAAGCAGTCGCTGCTATGCACGTCGGCGTGAGCATAAGTATATGGAATTTTCCGTCCAGAAGTTCTTTGCAGTCCTCTTTGAACGTCGTCGGTTTTTTGCCGACTTTTTTATCGTTGTCCGCCTTATAGGAAGACGCGATATTGAGATTCCAGACGATGAAGTATATGAATATCAAAGCTATAGTGACGAATCCGAAAAGGATCATCAGCTTGCAGTCCGAGCCCACCGTCATTTCTCCGGTGGCGGGGTCGAACACGCCGCCCTCCGAAACGTGGGTCAAAGACAGGTTTACAAGCGCTTTCCATCCGTACGGAGTGCCGTTTATCGAAGGACAGAAGATCATTACCGCGAGGATCCCCGCCTGTATCAGAAAGAATATGATACCTTTGATTATCTGTCCGTGATAAATGCTGCCCGCTCCGAATATGAAATGTGAAAGCTTGGTACCTACCGAACCGTCCGTGAATCTCTTTCCGAACTCGGAAAAAGCATTGCCGATCTTACGGAACGGATTTGACCGTTCCTTTTTGCGGCCGCGTTTTGAATCAGTACCCATTTTTTCCTCCAGATAAATTTGACAAAATCAGGTAACGTCGCGCATTTTTTAAGCGGCAGTCGGGAAAGACGCCGGGAAATCCTTCGGCACGGTGCCGTGCATCCACAGATATTCAACGAGATACAGAGCTTTGCGTATGCCGTCAAGCGATTCCGTCTCGGATAAGATCGTGTCGCCCGTCGTCGGATACGCGGTCTTGTCTACTACCGCGCGTAATACCTGAGGAGCGTTCTTTGAATAGTAGTAGGAATTGAGAGTGCCCGTGAGGAACGGCTGCGGTATGCCCCATTCCGCCATGCTTACCTGCATAGCCGCAAGGTTGTACTGGCTTTCGGTGACTTTGCCTTCATCAAAGCACTGCTTGATGAACGCGGACGCGCCGACGTAAGCGGGAACGTTGAGACATTCCATATACGAGCGGTTCTGTATTTCCTTGCTCGACATGAATTTGATGAGCTCCTGCTCTGCGGTGTATTTGCTCTTATCGGAGTTTGCGTTTATCATAAAGCATTTGCAGTCCGCAAACGTGCCGCCTCTGTAAACGTCGCCGGCGGATACTCCGGAAAGTCCTTCAACAGACTTTTCGGTAAGAGTGAACGTCGGGATCAGAGCTATGCCGAGGTTCGTCTCGCCGAGAGCGGCTTTTGCGGTGTTGTAATGCCACGCGCCGCCTATAACTGCAAGCACGCCTTTGTTGGATTTGTCAAGGTCGGCGTCCCAGCCGTCGGGTGACGCCCATTTGAAGCCGTTTTCATCCGCGGCGAATTCCTGCAGCCATCTGTAGATAGCCACGGTGTCGTCGCCCTGGCAGTTGCTTACACCCTTGGAGCCGCCGGAAACGGATTCCGCGCCTTCATAGATCTTGACGGTCGTGCCGTGGT
>JAEEGW010000121.1 GCA_016280525.1 Clostridiales bacterium | reverse complement strand
TTGCTTTGATAGCTGATTTTTTTGCAAGGACGTTCGGCGGCGCTGCCGACTGGGTCAAATATATAGTGACTTTCTTTATTTCCGCGCTGCCTGTTGTAGAGCTTCGCGGCTCGATACCCGTAGGCTCTCTTGCGTTTAAAATACCGTGGTACTGGTGCTATATCCTGTCCGTTTTAGGCAATCTTCTGCCCGTGCCGATAATACTTCTTTTCGTTGAAAGAGCGATCGGCTGGTGCAAAAAGACGAAGCATCTGAAAAAACTCGGGCTCTGGCTTGAAAAGAAAGCCGAGAAAAACACGCCCAAGGTGCAGAGGTTTGAGACTTTCGGACTTATGATATTCGTCGCCATACCGCTGCCTATGACCGGCGCGTGGACGGGAGCGCTCGTTGCGGCGCTGACCGGAATGAGATTCAGAAACGCCATGATATCGATCATCGGCGGCGTACTGATAGCCGGCGCGATAGTAACGCTTATAGTTCAGGGCGCGCTCGGATTTTTAAGCTTTTTGATCTGATACATATACCCATCAAGAGCAGGGGAAGGACCGGCCTTGTGAACCTGCGGCAACCTAAATGATATTCAAGGTGCCAATTCCGCGAGATGAGTTTCGTAAAATATTTGAAATTCGCTCGCAGCAGAGCGAATTTTTACATAGGAGAGGACAAAAATGAAAAGACTTTTTACATCTGAATCGGTAACAGAAGGACATCCGGACAAGATCTGCGACCAGATATCCGACGCCATACTTGACGAGCTGCTTCTTGCGGACCCCGCTTCGCGCGTAGCCTGCGAGTGCTGCTGTACCACGGGTCTCGTTATGGTAATGGGCGAGATAACGACGTCCGCGTACGTAGACATACAGCACGTGGTCCGTGAGAAAATAAGAGAAATAGGGTACGACCGCGCAAAATACGGCTTTGACTGCGATACGTGCGCCGTCATATCCTGCATACACGAGCAGTCGCCGGACATCGCCATGGGCGTTGACCGCGCGCTTGAAGCAAAGCGTGGCGAGCTGACGGACGAACTTGACACAGGCGCCGGAGATCAGGGCATGGTTTTCGGTTTTGCGTGCGACGAGACGCCGGAGCTTATGCCGCTTCCTATCTCGCTTGCGCACAAGCTCTCAAAGAAGCTTGCGGAGGTTAGAAAAAACAAGACCGTGCCGTATCTGCGCCCGGACGGAAAAACGCAGGTCACCGTTGAATACGAGGACGACAAACCCGTAAGAGTAGATACCGTAGTCGTCTCCACCCAGCACGACGAGAGCGCGGCGCTTGAACGCATAAGAGCGGACATAATCAAATACGTTATAAAAGAAGTCATACCGGAAGACCTGCTTGACGAGGATACGAAAATATTCGTCAACCCCACCGGCCGTTTCGTTGTCGGCGGACCTAACGGCGACTCCGGACTTACCGGCAGAAAAATAATTGTCGACACGTACGGCGGCTACGCCCGTCACGGCGGCGGCGCGTTCTCCGGTAAGGACCCGACGAAAGTGGACAGATCCGCGGCTTACGCGGCGAGATGGGTGGCGAAAAACATAGTTGCCGCCGGCCTTTGCCGCAAATGCGAGATACAGATCGCGTACGCCATAGGTGTCGCGCACCCCGTTTCCGTTTTGGTAAACACGTACGGGACAGAAACGGTTGACTACGATAAGATATATAAAACCGTAAACGAGAAAGTAGACCTGCGTCCCGCGGCTATAATCAATCATTTCGATCTGCGCCGCCCGATCTACGCAAAGACCGCATCTTACGGTCACATGGGGCGCGAGGATATAGACGTGCCGTGGGAGAAGCTTGATCTATTGCCTTTGTTTGAAGGACTGAAATGACGGAAAACGAAAAAGAGCTTGAAAAACTCACCGGCGTTGTTGAACGCATAGTTTATCAGAATAAAGAAAACGGATACGCCGTCGTTGAAATAGAAGTGGGCGAGGCGGAATTCGAGACGATTTTCGGCACGCTGCCGTATATCTCCGAGGGCGAGGTCATAGCCGCGTACGGCGATTTTGTGAACAGCCCGAAATACGGCAGGCAGTTCCGCGTGCAGTCGTACGAAAAACAGCTGCCGCAGTCCGAGGATATGATGATAAAATATCTTTCCTCCGGCACCATAAAGGGCGTCGGTCCCGCCATGGCTAAAAAAATAGTCACAAAGTTCGGTCCGCAGACGTTTGACGTTATAGAAAACAACCCGGAGTGGCTGTCCGACATACACGGCATATCCGAGGCGCGCGCGGAGAAGATCGGAGAGCAGTTCAGAGAACAGCACGGCCTGCGCAACGTCATGCTTTTCTGCCGTGACTTTTTCTCGCCGTCCGTGTCCGTAAGAGCTTTCAAAAAATGGGGCACGTCCGCGACGGAGATAATAAGGAGCGACCCGTATATCTTATGCGAGGACAGCTTCGGCGTCAGCTTTGAAAAGGCTGACAACGCGGCGCAGGCAATGGGTCACGCGCCGGACAGCCGCCAGCGTCTTTTCGCCGGCGTGAAATACGTGTTGAACCACAACGCAAACCAGAACGGACACACGTATCTGCCGCTTGACAAGCTTATAAAAGCCACCGTCGCGCTGCTCGGCGCTTCGCCCGAAAAAGTGGGCGACGCCGTAGTCGATCTTGTAAAGGCCGGCGTCTGCACCGAGAAAAAATACGACGGCAGGCCTTGCATTTTCTTAAAAAAATATTACGACGCGGAGCAGTATATATGCAGTAAACTGCGCCTGCTTGAAAATTCAAATATTATAGCCGACGAAAAAAATCTTAACCGTGCCATAGACCTGTGCGAAATGGAAGAGGATATAAAATACGCTCCCATGCAGCGCAAGGCTATTATAAAAGCCGTTAACAGCGGCGTAATGGTGCTTACCGGCGGTCCCGGAACGGGTAAAACGACCGTCATACGTGCCGTTGTAAAAATAATATCGCGCCTCGGCATGAGGTACGCGCTTGCCGCGCCCACGGGCAGAGCCGCAAAGCGCATTTCCGAAGCCACGTCCGAGGAGGCGAAGACCATACACCGCCTGCTTGAGGTGACTTACACGGACGGCGAACAGCAGCAGTTCATCCGCTGCCGTACGAATCTATTGACCGAGGACGTCGTGATAATAGACGAATCGTCAATGATAGACGTTCTTTTGATGTCCGCCTTGCTTGACGCGCTGAAACCGGGCGCAAAGCTTATGCTCATAGGCGACGCGGATCAGTTGCCGTCTGTCGGCGCGGGCAACGTATTGGCCGATATAATAGCGTCCGATACCGTGAACACGGTCCATTTAAAGGAGATATTCAGGCAGGCTGAACAGAGCCTCATAGTCACCAACGCCCACGATATAAACGAGGGCAGATACCCGGATCTGCATACCAAAAACAACGATTTCTTCTTTTTGCCGCGCCAGACGGACGAAGAGACGGCGGAGACGATAACGCAGCTGTGCAAAGTCAGACTGCCTAAGACTTTCGGCCCTGAAATACTTGAAAATCTGCAGATAATAACGCCCACGCGCATGAGCTGCTGCGGCGTTGAGGCGCTGAACGTCAGACTTCAGGCGGCGCTCAATCCGCCCGCGTTTGAAAAGAAAGAGAAAAAAGCGCGCGGCGTCATCTTCCGGCAGGGGGATAAAGTCATGCAGACGAAGAACAACTACGACATACTTTGGATAAAGGACGGAGTTGAAGGCGCCGGCATCTTCAACGGCGATATAGGAAAAATTATAAAAGTCGACAATATGGCGGAGGAGCTCGTCATAGACTTTGACGGCAGGATAACCGAATACGATTATTCGCTGTTAGACGAGCTTGAACACGCTTACGCCATAACGGTGCATAAGAGCCAGGGCAGCGAATACAAGACCGTTATAATCCCGGCGTTCCATTTCAGCAAGCGTTTGCTCACGCGCAATCTGCTTTACACCGCGGTGACGCGCGCTCAGCAGATGGTGATAATAGTGGGCGACGAGCAGGCGGTAAACGATATGGTGGATAACGACAGGCATACGCTGCGTTATACGTCTTTGCGCGAGCAATTATCTGATTTTTCGTAATGGGAGTTATAAATTATCTGCTTGAGCTTCTTTTCCCGCCGCGCTGCAGTCTCTGCGGCGAGCTTATGGATGCGGAAAAAGACAAACGCTGCTTCTGTGACAGATGCAGAGCCGTATGGGAGCAGGAAAAGCAGGCTTTGTGTCCGGGCTGCCGGCGCGATCCCCGGCATTGTTCCTGTATGCCTAAATACAACAAAAACCGCACCGCGGACAGCTTCAGATCGCTTGTATTCTACGACAGTGAAAACGTAAAAAAGCTCATACATAAAGTCAAAACCGAAAGAAACGCGGCGCTTGACGATCTTATGGCAAAAGAGCTTGCCGCCGCAGTTATAAAATATAATAAAATAGATAACGATTCAGTCCTTGTATATCCGCAGAGAAGTGCAAAATCAATTAAAAAATACGGCAAGGATCACGCGGCGCAGATCTGCAGAAAAGTGTCGGAACTGACCGGTATACCGGTGTTCGACGGTATAAAGCATAAGCGCGGAGCGGAACAGAAAACGCTTACCGCAAAGGAACGCGGACCGAACGCCGCGCACAGCTATTATATCCCGGATAAATATAAAAACGGGATCAGAGGCAAACGCGTTATTTTTATTGACGACGTGGTCACAACGGCGGCGACGTCGGTCGTTTCCGCGGCGCTGTGCAAGGCAAACGGCGCAAAAAGCTTTTCGGTATTGAGCATAGCGAGAACAACGTAAATAAAGTTACATATTTTTCACGGAGGGCATATGAAAAAAACGATAGTCAGTATAATATCTGTGCTGCTGTGCGTCGTTATGGTGACGGCAGGGCTTTTCGGCGTGAACGCCGTGGATCCGCAAGCAGGTGATATCAACAAAGACGGCGATGTCAACAACAAAGACGTCGTCGCACTTTTCCGCCACCTGAGCGGTGTATCGGGCGACGTTGACGAGATCGCCTGCGATACAAACGGCGACGGAGCGCTTGACAATAAAGACGTTGTTGCACTTTTCAGATACGTCAGCGACCCGGAACACGTCGTGATCTACTACGGCAAGCAGGAAGGCACCGTTACGGAGACCGGGGAAATTACCGAACCTGAGGAAACGACGGAGCCGGAAGTGCACGAGGCCACACCGTACGATCTTATTTTCCGCCAGGTCTACGGCACCGGCAAAAACAACGACACCGCGGTAAGATACAGCTTTATAGAGCTTTACAACACGTCGGAATACCCGCTTGAGCTCGACGGCCTTGCGGTTTACAGCTACGACGCTGACACCAAGGCGTACGTGTCAAGAGCTTTGCCGGACGAGGCGGTCCCCTCAAATACGTCGTATCTTATAAGATGCGCGGAAGCCGCGGGCAAAAACGGCGAGGCTTATGATAGCACAAACGAGAAAATGCTGCTCGAGCATTACGATCACGTCTGGAACATAACGCTTAACAATAAAGAGATCCAGCTCGTTTTAGCAGACAAAGGAAAGAACTACGGCAATATATCCGCCGCGGATATATCCGGCGCGTACACTTATTTCATAGCATCGTCGACCGATATTGACGATATAAACGCGGTAAAAGGCATATCCAAAAACAAATCCGCGTACAGATCCGCGCCCGGCGAAGCGTATATAATAGTAGACTATAAAAACGCGTCGGTCGAGGAGATAGAAGATTACGCTCCCGGCTGTCTTGCCGGCAGACTGAACGGACCCGTTCCAGTTGAAGAGGCGGCTGCCGTTAAGTTTTCTCACGGCGCCGGAGTTTACGGCAGCGAGTTCGATCTTACGCTTACGACCAAAGACGGCTATCAGATCTATTATACGAGAAACGGATCCGACCCGCGTTCGGGCGGAACGCTTTATACGGGTCCCATCAGAATGGCAAACAGCGATAGTTTGCCGTGGGGCGATCTTACAAGGCTCTGCAATACGCTGAACGGCGCTTCCAACCCGCGTTCGTCGCGTCAGATAGGCGCAAGGGTGATAAGAGCGTACGCCACGAACGGTACAGACAGCACGCAGGTGGAAACGAATACTTATTTCGTCTCCAAAAAACTGCTCGGCTACGACACCATGTTCATGGCCATGACCATTCAGCCGGAGGATTTTCTGAGCTCGGACAAAGGAATTTATCACACGCAGATGGCGGACCCGTTCGGCACGAAGCAGAGAAGAGTCACGTATCTTGAGATATTTGAATCGACCGGAGAAAGAGTTTCGGCATCGTATACGGAGATGGCGCTCAACGGAAACGGATCTTTGGGCTTCAACTGCAAATCGATGAGGTTCTACTTCAAATCCGACGCAAATCCGGATTACGTAGGCAACCCGTCAAAGCTGAAATACGATATATTCCAG
>JAEEGW010000120.1 GCA_016280525.1 Clostridiales bacterium | reverse complement strand
TAATGATTTTTGCCATATATCCCCCTGTTTTTTGTTAGTATTCCCCTTTTTTGTGAAAATAACTACTCTATTAAAAGAGAAATAATTTACATAATTTCCACCACTTCAAAAATATTATATGCTATAATAAACCAAACTCATATGGAGGTATTTGATATGAAAAGGATCATTTGTATCGTTCTGTGCCTTTTGATGATCGCGGCGTCGTTTGCCGGATGCGCGGAAAAGAAGACCATGACTTTCCGTGAAGCCGTTGAAGCGGGCAAAGAATTTATCAAAAACGACACGTTCAAGGACGTAAAATACGAAACGGAAGCGGACGGGACAAAGCTCATACTTGAAGGCAAATACGACCCGAAAAACGAAAAAGCCGTATTTTCCGTGACCGTTGACACAAAGGATACGACGCAGACCTATAAGGATATGCTCAAATTAGACGGCAGGAAACTGTATATAAAAATTCCGGATACGTCTGGATTCGGTAACGTTTTCAGCAGTATTTTGCCTGTCGGCCGGGCGGCGGAATATGATAAGTCCGATAACGAAATTGAAGGCCTTATAAACAGCGTTGAAGGCTTGGGCGACTGGACCGAGATCTTAGGCGCCTACGGCGTCGGCGACGACGACGTCGAAGACGATGGCATAACCGGTTTTTACGGTTTTGATATTACGGATACTCTGTCCGGCCTCGGAGCGGATCTGACGGATCAGATCGCCGGCAAATACATAATAATAAACCTTCCGGAAAACAAACCGCAAACGCTTAAAGAAATCGTATCCGGCGCCGAGGACGACGTCTACGAAAAAGCCGAAAAGCTTGAGTCTGAAGAGGATTATCCGAACGTCGTAAGATACACGCAGCAAAGCGCGTACGATCTTATGATAACCGTGCTTGACGGCATAAGAGAAAAGAGGACGGATATAGCGTCTGAATTCGCAGCTCTTATCTTTGAATATCTCGGCGAAGAGAACTGCAAAACGCTGGAAGATCTGTCCGGCAAGTCCGTTGAGGACTATATATCCGAGGGAATAAGCGAATTTTTCAAGCAGGTATACCCGGACGATATAGCGCCCGAGGATGCGGAGAAGTTTGACGTTATCCAGAAGATTGCGTACGATACGGATAAAAAGCTTGAATACGTGTTCTTATATGACCTTAAATGCGGGGACGAGTCGCACAGCGTAACGACGACGCTGACTGTTACCGCGCTTGAAGAAGACGCCGCGTTTGCCGAAAAATGCGCTGTGACCGAAGACGAGATATTCGATCTTGTCGGATACGCGGAGAATATACTGAACAATCTTAAACTGTTCTCCGGATTGAAAGATATGTTTAAAGGATAAACGGTTTTGTCAAGGCGGAGGGAAGAGTTAAGAGTTTAGAGTTAGGCGGGCGACGGATATGTCGCCCGTTTTTCACGTGCGGCAGCGCTATTCACGCCGCAGGCTATTCACGCCGAAGGCAATTCACGCCGAAGGCAATTCACGCGCCGTTAGGCGCAATTCATTCTTGCATCATAAAAGGCATTATCTTTATAACACCTTTTGAGATGAATTGACGGCTTATCGCCGTCGTGAATTTCCGCTGTCGCGGAATGAATTGGTTTCACCGTGAATTTCCGCTTACGCGGAATGAGGGTTTTTTATAAAAAAATATCCAAAAACCCTTTATTTTTGCAGTTTTGACGATATAAATTTTGCGAAAACTATTGCATTTTTTTATATTTTAGTATATAATTAAATACCACTTTCAAAAAAAGGATAAGATCCGGATGAAATTTTTAAAGAAAAAAGTTGCGGAAGCGGTCTATAAAGGGCTTGCGGATATCGCCCCCGGCGCCTCCGTTACCGAAAATGAAATAATTGCAAACCTTGCGTATCCCCCCGACGATAAAATGGGAGACTTAGCACTGCCGTGCTTCAAATTCGCAAAGGAGCTTAAAATGGCTCCGCCCGTTATTGCGTCAAAGCTTGCGGAAAACTTTGTCTGCGACGGTATAAAGAGTGCGGAGGTCGCGGGCGGTTATCTGAACCTTAAAATAGACCGCGCAAAGCTCTGCGGACATATATACGAAAGCACCGTAAAAGCGGACAAACCGTTCGGCGCATCCGAGCAGGGCAAAGGAAAGACCGTAGTGCTTGACTACTCGTCGCCGAACGTCGCAAAGCCGTTCCATATAGGACACCTGGGCACGACGGTTATCGGTCATGCGCTGAAAAAAATGTTCAGCTTTGCCGGATACAACTGCATTGGCGTAAATCATCTGGGCGACTGGGGAACGCAGTTCGGTAAGCTTACCGTAGCTTACAGAAAATGGGGCAGCAAAGAAGCGGTCGAGCAAAAAGGTATCGACGAGCTTGTGGCGTTATACGTAAAATTCCATACGGAAGCGGAAGCAGACCCGGCGTTGAACGACGAAGCCCGCGCAGCGTTTACCGCGCTTGAACACGGCGATCCCGAGATAACCGCTCTGTGGCGTTGGTTCATAGATATAAGCATAGCCGAGTACAAAAAGACGTACAAGCAGCTTGATATAGAGTTCGACTATTACACCGGCGAGAGCTTCTATACGGACAAGATGCCCGCGGTCGTGGAAGAGCTGAAAGAAAAGAACCTGCTCACGCTTGACGACGGCGCGTCGATCGTCGATCTTGAAGCGTACGGAATGCCTCCGTGTCTGATTCTGAAACGCGACGGTTCTACGCTTTACCCGACCCGCGATATAGCGGCGGCGATATACAGAAAAAACACGTTTGATTTTGACAAGTGCATATACGTGACGTCGGCGGGACAGTGCCTGCACTTCGCTCAATGGTTCAAGGTGCTTGAACTTATGGGCAGGGATTGGTATAAAGACCTCGTTCACGTACCGTACGGAACGGTATCGTTGAACGGATCGAAGCTGGCTACCCGTACCGGAAACGTGGTGCTTTTAAAAGACCTGTTTGCCGAGGCGATAGACAAAGCCGCAAAAATAATGGCGGAAAAGAATCCGGAGCTTGCCGGCCGCGTTGACGTGGCCGAGTCGGTAGGCGTAGGCGCGGTGGTGTTCTACTACCTGTCTTCAAACCGTATGCGCGATATAAACTTCGTTTTAGAGGACGCGCTGAACTTTGACGGCAACACCGGACCTTACGCGCAGTACACGTACGCGCGTACGTGTCAGATACTTCACAAAGCGGGCGTATACGAGCCGAGCGGGTTTGAGCCGAACGACGACGAATTCGCACTTGCAAAAACGCTTTCGCTTTTCCCTGAGACGTTCGATTCGGCGCTTGCCGAGTATGAACCCTCGATCATAACAAGATATATTCTTCAGCTCTGCGCTGACTATAACAGATTCTATCACAACTGCCCCGTTCTTACGGCGGAGACGGAGCAGCTGAAAGCGCAGCGCCTCGCCTTGACGGAAAGCACGAACAAAGTGCTCGCCCAGGCGCTTGAGCTGATATGCGTCCGCCACCCCGAAAAGATTTGATGATAAAAGGAGTTAAATGATATGTCAGGACACAGCAAATGGAAAAACATAATGCATAAAAAAGAAAAGACCGACGCCGCGCGCGCCAAGGTCTTTACGAAAATTGGTAAAGAAATGGCTATAGCCGTAAGAGAGGGCGGACCCGATCCCGTATCTAACAGCAAGCTTCGCGATCTTATTACGAAAGCCAAAGCCAACAACGTACCTAACGACAATATAGACCGCATAATCAAAAAAGCGTCCGGCGCGGACAGCGTAGCTTACGAAAAAGTCATATACGAAGGCTACGGCATAGGCGGCGTTGCCGTTATAGTTGAAGCAATGACGGACAACAGAAACCGCACCGGCGGCGACGTACGTCACTATTTTGACAAATTCGGCGGCAATCTCGGTCAGTCCGGCTGCGTTTCGTATCTGTTTGCCGACAAAGGCACGATAATAATCGAAAACGACGGCAAAACGGACGAGGACGCCGTTATGGAAGCGGCGCTTGAAGCCGGAGCGGAGGATTTTGACGTTACAGACGAGGCTTTTGAGATAACCACCGCGCCCGAGGACCTGACCGCCGTTACGGACGCTCTTACCGCAAAAGGATATAACATAATTTCTTCCGAGCAGGAAAAAATACCCTCCATGTACGTTACTCTGACAGACGAGGAGCAGATAAGAAAAATGGGTCTGCTTTTGGAAAAACTCGATGAGAACGACGACGTCACGGACGTATGGCACAACTGGGAGAACGAGGAATAATTAAACAGGCTCCGGAAAGGATAATTTATCATGGATTTGATTTGGATCGCGCCTGCCGGTGCTCTGATCGCGCTTCTGTTCGCTGTATATAACGCTTACAAAGTAAAACGCGCGGATCAGGGAAACGATAAGGTCAGAGAACTGTCCGGTATTATAAAGCAGGGCGCTAACGCATATCTGAAACGTCAGTATAAAACGGTTTGCATCTTCTTTGCGGTAGTCTTTCTTGTACTGCTCGTTTTATCGTTCATAAAACCGGCGGGTATGCCGGAGGGACTTATAAACGGATTCACGCCGTTTGCGTTCCTTACGGGAGGTGTATTCTCCGGGTTGTCCGGTTTCTTAGGCATGAAGATAGCCACGGCGGCAAACGGCAGAACGGCGACAGCGGCGCAGAACAGCTTGAACAAAGGTCTGCGCGTCGCGTTCTCCGCGGGTTCCGTTATGGGATTTATCGTCGTAGGCCTCGGACTGCTTGACACGTCACTGTGGTTCATACTTTTGAAATACGCGTTCAAGCTCAGCCCGGCAGAGCTGTCCGGCGCAATGATAACGTTCGGCATAGGCGCCTCAACAATGGCTCTGTTTGCCCGTGTGGGCGGCGGCGTGTTCACGAAAGCCGCGGACGTAGGCGCGGACCTTGTCGGTAAAGTCGAAGTCGGCATCCCCGAGGACGACCCGAGAAATCCCGCAACGATAGCGGACAACGTAGGTGATAACGTAGGCGACGTTGCAGGTATGGGCGCAGATCTGTACGAATCGTACGTCGGCTCCATAATTTCAGCCGTCGCGCTCGCATTTGGTGCGTTCGGCGTACCTCAGGAAGGCGCGATAATGGACAGCGGAGCGCTGTTTACGAGAATGATGGTGCCGCTTATCCTCGCGGTAGTCGGTATGATCTGCTCCGTTATAGGCACGTTCTTCGTCAGATGCGGTACGAGCACGGATCAGAAAAAACTGTTAGGCGCGCTGCGCCGCGGCACGTATATAGCCGCAGCTCTGTTCGCCGTATGTGCGTTCCCGGTAGTATATTTCATACTCGGCAAGGAAAACCTCGGCATTTACGGCGCGGTAGTCTCCGGACTTTTAGCCGGCGTCCTTATAGGCTATTTTACGGAATACTTCACCTCGGATACTTATAAACCGACCAAAAAGCTTGCAAAAGCGTCCGAAACAGGCCCGGCTACTATAATCATAAGCGGTCTGTCGCTCGGTATGAGATCGGTAATTGCTCCGGTCATAATAATCTCAATATCTATAATCGCGTCGTTCCTCGTCTCCGGCGGCAATCTTGGAGACGGAATGAACAAAGGTCTGTTCGGTATAGCCATATCCGCCGTAGGTATGCTGTCGACTCTCGGCATAACGCTTGCAACAGACGCATACGGCCCCGTTGCGGACAACGCCGGCGGCATAGCGCAGATGGCGGGCATGGATGAAGAAGTCAGAAACAGAACGGACGCTCTTGACTCACTCGGCAACACGACAGCCGCTACCGGCAAAGGCTTTGCTATAGGATCGGCCGCGCTGACCGCGCTGTCTTTGATAGTCGCTTTCACGCAGCGCATAAATATGCTCGGCGGCAACTTCCAATTCAGAATAGATATAACGAATCCGGTAACGCTCGTAGGCATAATCTTAGGCGCGAGCCTCCCGTTCGTTTTCGCGGCAATGACGATGGATTCCGTCGGCGTATCCGCGCAGAGCATAATAGGCGAGGTGCACAGACAATTCCAGGAAAAAGCCGGGATTCTGACGGGCAAGGAAAAGCCGGATTACGCAAAATGCGTTGATATCTGCACTAAAAGCTCGCTCAAACAGATGATACTTCCGTCCGTTTTAGCGGTACTCGCGCCCGTCGTTATCGGTCTGCTTTTAGGACCTAACGGCATTACGGGTATGCTCTGCGGCGCGACCGTAGCGGGCTTCATGCTTGCGATATTCATGTCCAACTCCGGCGGCGCGTGGGACAACGCAAAGAAGTATATAGAAAGCGGAAAACACGGCGGCAAAGGCTCGGATCCTCATAAAGCCGGCGTCGTTGGCGACACAGTGGGCGACCCGCTCAAAGACACGAGCGGCCCGGCGATAAACATACTCATAAAGCTTTTGTCCATCGTTTCCATAGTTTTCGCCTACATCATAATGAACTACCATCTGATACAGCTCTGAGAATGATAAACACGGATAAGATAAACACGGAAAAAAGAAATCCGAACACGACTCATATAGACACTCTGCCGACGCTTGACATGGTGACGCTCATGCACAGCGAAAGCAAAGCCGCGTTTGACGCGATAGACGCGGTGCTGCCCGAGGTCGCACAAGCGGTAGATAAAATAGCGGAAGCTTTTAACAACGGCGGTCATCTGTATTACGTCGGCGCGGGGACGAGCGGCAGGCTCGGCGTGCTGGACGCAAGCGAATGTCCCCCCACTTTCGGCGTTGACGACAGCCTCGTCGTCGGCATAATAGCCGGCGGAGACAAGGCTCTGCGCAAAAGCTCGGAGGGAGCGGAGGACAGCTTTGATACCGGTTACGCCGAGATAAAAAGCAGAGAACTGACCGCAAACGACGTTCTGGTAGGTATTGCCGCAAGCGGCAGAACTCCGTACGTGCTCGGCGCCATGGCGGCGGCAAAAGAAGCCGGAGCGACGGTCTGCTCGATCTCGTCGTCCCCCGGCTCAAAATTAGATCAGGCGGCGGATATAAAGATGTCCGTTGACACGGGGCCTGAGGTAGTGACCGGCTCGACGAGGCTGAAAAGCGGCACGGCGCAGAAGCTTATCCTCAATATGCTCTCGACCTGCTCTATGATAAAGACGGGCAGAGTGTACGAAAATCTGATGATCTGCGTCAAGCCCACAAACGACAAGCTTAAAGCAAGGTGCGCGAACATCGTATCGGAGATACTTGATATAGACGCAGAAAAAGCGTACGGACTGCTTT
>JAEEGW010000119.1 GCA_016280525.1 Clostridiales bacterium | reverse complement strand
GTTTGATAAACGTCTCTTTGGTGTATGATACGGACAGACAGTATTCGACGTCGCGTTTGAGCATATCCCGGTGCGTCGTCGCGCCGCGCTTTTCAGCCCAGTACATACCTTTGCTTTTTGTCCTGTAAAACCGACTGTTCTCCAAAACGGACTTACCGCGTTCCCGGCAGACCTCGTCGGAGATCTCGCGCAGACGGCGGTGATTGTAGATCTTGCTTTGAAAGCGGCTGCCGTCCTTGAAGGAGATCGGGTTTACGACGAAATGGCAGTGCATGTTGTCTGTGTTCAGATGAACGGTAACGACGATCTGATATTTGTCTCCCCACATACGCCGCGCGGTCTCCTTGCCGATCTCGAACGCTTCTTCCGGCGTGACTTCGCCTGTGACGAAGCTTTGATAGCCGTGCCACGCGACGATATCTCCGCGACTGCCAAAGCGCTTTTGCACGGCGACCATTTCTCCATAAGCGTTGCGCTTGGAGCAGTTGATCGTGTCAACGTATATCTGTCTGTCAGTCTTGTCGTCGTTTTCAACGTACCGGATCGCGTTGTATAAATCATCGTCAAGATATTCCTGTGCCGTCGTTTTGTCCGGGTTCTCGGCGTATTCGATCACTTCCTTCAGCCGGTTTTTGACCGGCCATAGTCCTGTGGTTGCCACGTCGCATCACGCTCCATTCTTTCGCTTTTGTCGCAAGCGCCAAAAGCTTCTCTATTTCGCGGATGCTCCTTTTCCCCACAAAATCTTTGATTTTGCGGGGACCCCGAAACACCGCCTCCTTCCTTTACCGGATAAACAAGAGAGGCGGTAACGGCTTTCAAAACCGTCATCGCCTCTTCGTTCACTTCGGGTGATATATCTTTGTCGATCAGATCGTCAAGCCGCTTGATCAGCGCGAACACCGCGTCATACGGAACGACGATCGGGTCATAGCCGGTACCGCGCAGGATCAGGTACTCAGTCACGCACAGCCCGCATTTCTCGGCGAGATGAAAGATCCTTTTCTTCTCCGACTCGTCGAGCCGGAACGTGATAGTGGGTCTTGGGTCTTTCGGTTGTCTTCCTTTAATAACGATTACCTCTTTTCATCAATTATTCTGCACGGGGGTCAGGGGGTGTCCCCTTGAGAGCGGGGAAAACTTTCTCCGCCCGGGAAAACGGTGCAGTACGTTTTCCCTGCTTGTTACGGTGTGCGACACACCCCGTAAGGGCTATCTCCATTGTTCCTGTGTGGCGCATACCACGACAACGGCGGAGCCGCAGGAATGGAGGGATTTCCCGACAGGGTGCATCGCTTTTATGATAAATGTCATTGTTTTCATAATCATCAGTGGGGGTCATAGTAGCAGTCATTCTCATGTTTTCATTTCCGAATTGGGTGCCATAGTGACTGTTACTTTTACAAGCTTTCAAGAAAATCATCGGCTATATCAGCGCTCTTGGCGGCGGTCTGTTCATCAATGACGGAATCAGATTGTACCGGTTCGGCGACGGATAAAACAGGAAAGCTTTTCAACTTTTCAATAACAGATGAAGCGATTTTCTCCGCCATTAGTTCATCGCCGCCCTTACCGGCATACGTGAGAATTGCTTTTTTGATAAAGTTGTTCTGACCGCTCACACCTTTCAGCGCTTCAAGAACTTCTTTATCAAGAGGGCTGTCCGTATTCAGCCTGATCTTGATGAACTTTACGCTCATTTTGCATCAGCCTTTTCGAGAAGACGATACGCCCACGACTCATATCCCTTTGCCGTTGCGCGGATGTCGCTGTTGATCGTTACACGGTTTTCATCGTATTCCGCGAAATTGCGGACCAGACAACCGCCTCCGCCGACAACGTACAGACGCATCAGCGACGGCTCGTAATCGTAACGCCTGAGAATATCAAAGAGCTTTTTGACGTACTCTTTCGCCGTCGCCTTTATCAGATTCAGCCAGTTTTCGTCAATGTCCGCGCTCCCCGTTCTCAGCACGTCCTCGATGATCGACTCGTCGATATTGACGTGATACTTGTCCTGGATCGCCGTCTTCGCCGCGATGACGCACTGCTGGGTTCCGAGCTTTTCGGTGTACAGCTTCAGCGGGTCGGGTTTTCCTTCTTTCATAAAGAGAACATTCATCGTACCGTTTCCGATGTCGCAAAGAACGGTCATTCCTTTCATCGCCGCTGCCGTATCCTGAATGGCGGCAAAGCCCTGCGGAAAGATGTTTACGCCTGTGATGCGAACGTGGTAATTCTTGCGATTAAACGCAAATCTGACGTCCGATGCCCTCAAAAGATAGTCCGAGAACGCTTTTTTCTGCTGCGATACCCATTTTAAGGGCAGTCCCGCCGCAATATACACGTTTGCTTCCGTCAGCCCGTAGCTGTTCAGTTCCATAGCGATACCGGCAAGCGTAAGAATGAAATACTCCTCGTCGGTGATCTTGTCCGCGTTGAACTCTTTATGCCCCTCGCCGATCAGATAATACCTGCCGTTGTAAAACAGGACGTTCGTCCCGAATATGGGTTCCGTGTCGCTTACCACGACGCCCGTTTTAAAAATGTGGTTAGCGGTCTTGATATTGCCGTAACCGTGATCGATGCCGATGATAAATCTGTCTTTGAATTGTTTCATTTAGTTTTACCTCCTGCCCGTCTCTCCGGGCTGTCTGATTTGAATTGGTTATGTCTTATCCTCGCTGTCGGCTTGTTTGGCTTTTCAGCCGGATACCCTCATAGGCATCACCTCCTTGAATTAAAAAAGCCGCCCACGATTTTTTCAAAAGTGGGGGCAGTTATTTACAATTGGATATTGAATTTTTCGGACTTTTATGCTATACTG
>JAEEGW010000118.1 GCA_016280525.1 Clostridiales bacterium | reverse complement strand
GTTTCTGACGTCTGACAGCGACCTCGTAAAATTCGGCGTAACGGCAAAGGTCACGGACCTGCTTGACAAAGCCGGATTTCCCTACACGGTTTACAGCGACATCAAGCCCAACCCCACGATAGAAAACGTCAAGGGCGGCGTTGAAGCGTTCAAGGCTTCCGGCGCGGACTGTATGATCGCACTCGGCGGCGGCTCCAGCATGGACACCGCAAAAGCGATAGGAATAATCATAAACAACCCGGAATTTGCAGACGTCCGTTCGCTTGAAGGCGTTGCGCCCACAAAGAAACACGCCGTATTCACGATAGCCGTTCCGACCACCGCCGGCACGGCCGCGGAAGTTACCATAAACTACGTTATAACCGACGTTGAGAAAAAGCGCAAATTCGTCTGCGTTGACGTAAACGACATACCCGAGATCGCGGTAGTCGACCCGGATATGATGGCTACGATGCCGAAGGGCCTCACAGCCGCCACCGGTATGGACGCGCTCACGCACGCGATTGAAGGCTATATCACAAAAGGTCACTGCACGATAAGCGATATGTTCCATCTTGAAGCCATACGCCTCATCGCCGCTAACCTGCGCGGCGCGGTACAGAACACACCCGAGGGACGCGAAGGCATGGCGCTCGGCCAGTATATCGCCGGCATGGGCTTCTCCAACGTGGGCTTAGGCATAGTCCACAGCATGGCGCACGGACTTTCCGCCTTATACGACACACCGCACGGCGTAGCCTGCGCGATCCTTCTGCCCGTGGGTCTTGACTACAACAAGAGCGTATGCGGCAAGCGTTACCGCGCGATTGGCAAAGCTATGGAGGTCCCCGGTATTGACGCCATGGACGACGATCAAGCTGCCGACGCGACGATAGCCGCGGTCCGCAAGCTCTCCGCCGACGTGGGCATCCCCGCGAACCTGCACGGTATTTTAAAGGAAGAGGATATTCAGTTCCTGTCCGAATCCGCGTACGCAGACGCCTGCCGTCCCGGTAACCCGCGCGAAACGAGCGTTGCCGAGATAGTCGAGCTTTACAAGAGCCAGCTGTAAAATTAAGAATTAAGAATTAAGACGGGCGGCCGGTTGGCTGTCCGTTTTAAATTAACGTAGGGGCGACCATTGGTCGTCCGCATAAAACAAACAAATCAATGTAGGGGCGACCATTGGTCGTCCTTTTTAAATAATAAAGAAGAAAGAATAAAGAATAAATAATAAAAACTGGTGTCCCTGCGGGACGAATATGGGTGGTCACCCACCCCTCAAGCTCGGCTGCGCCGAGAACCCCCCATACCCCCCTGTCCCCTCCCACAATCTCCGAAGAGATTGAGGGGGTGCGGATTGTAGGGGCGACCATTGGTCGTCCGTTTTTCGCCGCAAAAAAGCCCCGTTAAAATAACGGGGGGAAGGTGGGGGGTTAGGGGGGCGGATAAGGGGGGGAGGGGAGCCCTCCTCAGTGGTGCTCGTGCGCGGCTGAAGTCGTAAAATAATGAAGTCGTCGTCTATGACGACTAATGATGACGTGCTACTCACTAATGATGTCGGCAGCTTTGCTGCCTAATGAAGCGAAGTCGCCACCGTCCCTTAATTAGCCCGAAGGGCGTCTTCATTAGCGAAGCGTCTTCATTTCTTCATTAGCCCCGAAGAGGGCGACTTCATTCGGGCACGTTGTGCCCGCAGGGGGGATGGTGGGGTTTGGGGCGGTAATAGGGGTTCCCCGTTGCGAACTCGTGAGCAATGGGGGTTCCCGTAAGGGGGGAGGGGGAGCCCCAAGAGCGCCGGCACGGCGCACAGATCGTCGCGAAGCGACTCCTTTTTTTATTCTTTATTTTTTCTTCTTTATTCTTTCTTTTTTATTCTTTAAAAAGCCAAAAGAGCCGTTTTATCCTCTTCACTTTTGAAGATATAAACGGCTCTTCTGCTTTTATTTTACATCACCCGATCTTGTCGGAATTGCTGACGATCGAATCTATTATCACGGCGGTCTGCGTATGCGGCTCAAGCGTCATGGTGTACGTTTCCGACATCTCGCTTGTATAGCCTTCGTCAGTGATGAGCTCCATATAATACTCGTATTCCACTCTTGCAATATATCCGTCTTCATACGCTTCGTTATACATATCCTTATATGCTTGTGTTGATTTGTCGCTATGCAATTTCAACTTCACGTTTCTTGACGTCATAGTGCAGGTGACCGCCAGTTCGTTCTTTTCATAAGTGCCGGTTTCCTTATAAATATACGTATATTTACCTAAATCATCTTCTTCATCTGTATACTCTCCGTAAAACGTACAGGTTCCGTCGTCGTTGAGAGTGAGACAGATATCGTCAGACGGTATGTAGTACTGATTTTCCTCCAACGTAAGTCCCGGTACGGTCATGTACGCCTTCATTTTATCTTTATCAATGATTATCTCACTGCTCTGCGTCTCGTTGAAGCTCAGAAAATATGAATCGTCGCTTCTGAACGCTTTAACGTCTTCATCTGTACATTCATATCCGTCTTCTTCGGTAGATTTGATCAGGATCTCGTACTTTTT
>JAEEGW010000017.1 GCA_016280525.1 Clostridiales bacterium | reverse complement strand
TTTCCTCCTCCGTCTCCGTTTCCGTCTCCGTTACGGTGTCCGTTTCCTTGCAGGCGAAAAGGCAGAGAACAAACGATAAAAGTAAAATAACAGATATTATCTTTTTCATACAATCTCCTCCGTATATATCTGGTAACAGCCGGTCTGCTCTTCGGCTTTCGCTTTGTTCGCGTACTCGCCGGCTTTGATGCCGATAATTATAAACGCGGCGAAAAGCAGTATAAGCACGCCGAAAACTATGAACCAGACCGCCGGCGGGCGTTTTATTTTGTTTGTTTTGTTGTTTGAAGTATAGCGTTTGCGTTTCATAAAAGCTCCGAAAATTTACAATTACGGGACCGTAACCGCTTGAATTTATATAAAATTTGTGATAATGTAATATACAGAATAAACATGGAGGTCATACCATGGCTGAAGAATATACAGATTACGAGGGGATGCAGCAGAATTCCCACAAGGTCTTAAAGACCGTTCTGAAAATAATCCTCATAGCGCTTATAATATTCGTTTTCGGCGCCATACTCATCCGCTCCTGCATGAGAAGGCCGCAGAAGCACATACTTTATTCCGACGCGCTGAAAACCGCGCTGGAAACCGACGGACACGTTGATATTTACTATCAGAGCCCGTACGATAAAATAAACAGAAACGACGACGGGACTTTCCAGTTTTCAATAAGCGACTGTTATTATATCCCCAAAACTCATCAGCTGCAGGTCACGGTAAGATACAATTTAGCCGTGCTGAAAGACGCGCAGGAAAAGTATTCTTTAAAGGAAACGCCGGTCGACGACTGCTTTGACTACTCGCTTCTGTTTGAGGACGGCGAGAGGATAACGAATTACAGTTATTCGTCGTATATAAGCGGCAGATACAGATTTATTTACATTCTGTTTGATAACGTTGACCTTGACGAATATACGCTCGTAAACTACACGGAAGACGACGCCGCGCTGACTGATTCGGACGGCAATATCTTAGCGCACGAGACGGACAGCTACGGCAAAAACATTCTGTACGAGACAGACGAAAACGGACTTGCCAAAGTATATACACGCACGTTCGTAAGTCTTGAAACGTATTACAGAGAAGACGTCAACTACAGTAAACAGCCGCTTTCATCCTTAATGGTCTTCAACCGCCTGTATAACTTTGAAAAAGTATCAAACTACGACAAATATATCGATTACGAGGGAAAATTTCCAATTATAAAATCTTAATTCTGAATTCTTAATTCTTAATTATCGCCTCTTATAGATCGCGATCCACCCGTCCAGCCTGTAATATTCGCTGTAATCCCCGCTTCTTTCGTAAGCGGGGAGTTTTGCTTCCCCGGCGGGCGAGCGCAGGTCAAGTATGATATAGTCAAGTTCCGACGCGTGCACCGTTTCGTCAAGCTCGTAGATCTGTTCGCGGTCGGACGCGGCGGCGCAGTAGAACGTGTCCGCACCTACCGATGCGTCCTTCGGCACGGAATCTATAGCGGCTCTCACCGTGTCGTAATATTTCTGATCTTGCAGATAATACTGAAAATAATTCGGCTTCTGCCACACGCTCTGCATACAGATAAGAAGCGAAGCGACGGCGGCGTACGTTCCCGTCATCCGCCTTATCTTTTCGGAAAGCTCGGAATAGTTTAAGATCGATAAGAAAATCAGAAACGCGAGCGGCCCGTAAGTGTACTGGAAGAATATGCTGTGCTGATATACGTAATCCGACATTAAATTTATCAAAACGAGCGGCAATAACAGGATATACCGCGAAAGTTTTTTTGTAAAGAACGGCAGAAAGCCGAGCGGTATGAACATCCGAAGCAGAAATTCTATCTTGTTTTCCGCCATCGCGTCAGCGGTCGTATCAAACATCTGATGCACCGCGAACGCCGGGTCTTTTATCACGTTTGCCACGACGTTCAGCAGACTGTCGCTCTGCGTGCTCATGTAATTTGCAAATCGTTCGCTCATCACACCGCCGCCGTAAGTATTAAGCAGCAGCGCCGCCGCGATGAAATAAACGACGGAGCCGATAAGCATAAACAGCCCTTTGAGTCTGCCTTTCTTTTTTGCCGTCACGAGAACGAACACGCCCGCAAACGCGACGTAGACCGGCGCGTCCTCTTTAACGAACATTACGAGCAGAGAGAATATAGCTATGCCGTACCACTTGTCCTTAACTATGAAATAGAACAGCCACAGAAGAAGCGGCGCTAAGAATTTGTTTTCGTGCAGATCGTAAAAACAGCCGCCCGCCAGCGCCGGATAAAGCGCGTATATAAGAGCGAAAGCCGCCGCGGCTTTGTTTGACAAACCGAGCTTTTTGCTTATCATAACGACGGGTATCACGCCCGACGCAAGCATCACCGCCTGGCATACCATAAGCGTCACAGGAGAGGGGAATACCGCGTAAAACGGCAGAAAAAGATAGAATATAGGCGAGATATGTACCGAAAAATGAGATAAAAGCATATCCCGCTCCGACGTCGCAAGCGGCAGAAGCGTTTTTTTCATGTAGAAAAACATCTGCGAGAAAATGCCGAAATCGTAATTCGGCGTCGCAAACGTCAGGTATCTGCCGACCGTCATAAATCCGACGAACA
>JAEEGW010000117.1 GCA_016280525.1 Clostridiales bacterium | reverse complement strand
CAGAAGTCGAGCCACGACATATTTTCCGTATACGCCTGCTGTGAAAGCGGCTTTGATCTGTCCATACCGAGATATGAAGCGTATCCGTAGCTGTCAAACTGCTGATAGTAATTATTGTACGTCGCGTAGGTAAGATACGTGAACTGAGCATTGTTTGCCGAATAATGTTCCGTTTTGACAGCCGTGCGCGCGTGCAGCGTGATCAGATCCATAAGACCCGTCGGCTGAAGTATGGCAACTCCGAGACCGAATACGAGGCATACGCCTATGACTATGGCTAAAACTGTATACCATACGTCAGTCTTTGATTTTTCTCTTTTTACTTTTTTTGCCTTGCCCATTTTGGTTTTCCAAACCTTCCTTATTTAATGAAAACCGTACGGCACGCGCCGGACGATTTAATAAAGTCCTTTGAGAATAAAGGATCGCTCTGATCAGTATATCATAAGTCATAACAATACTGAAGAACATTTTATTAATAAGATGTTAATTTGTCGGGTTATTTGCGGATTTTTATCAGGTTTTGTACGCCCTCTCTGATATTTTTAATAAGAAGGCGCGCTTCTTCTTCCGTATTTTGCCGCCACAGACTTATCCTAACGGTGCAGTCCGCCTCCTTTGCCGGCAGACCGAACGCCTGAAGCGAACGCGATATGCCGGGGTGGTGAGACGAGCACGCGGAACCGCTTGAGATATATACGCCGTTTGCGGACAGAAACCGCAGCATTACCTCGCTTTTTATATCCGGCAGCGTTGCCGATATTATATGCGGCACGGAGCGGACCGGACGGTTTACGCGTACGCCCGATGCTTCAAGCTCCGATTTTATGAATTCCGACAGTTCTGTTATCTTTGATAGATCGGCGTCGTAATTTGCTTTGCCGTATTCGGCCGCCGCCGCAAACGCGGCTATGCCCGCCGTGTTTTCCGTGCCGGAGCGCAGTCCGTCCTCCTGGCCGCCGCCGAAAAGCAGCGGGGAAACGGAGCGCGAGCTTATGACTTTGTTTGAAATATACAGCGCGCCTACGCCCTTCGGTCCGCCTATCTTATGCGCGGAGACCGTCATCATATCGACGCCGGATACTGAAACGTTCGTATCCGTTTTCATAAACGCCTGCGTTGCGTCCGTGTGGAATATAACGCGCGGATTTTTTTCTTTTGCCGCCCGGCAAAGTTCTTTTATGTCGTATACGGCGCCCGTTTCGTTATTTACCGTCATAACGCTTATAAGATACGTGTTTTCGTCGACAAGCGCGGACAGCTCCGCGGGGTCAGCCGCGCCGCCGTGAGTTTTAAGCGTCCTTACCTCAAACCCGCGGTTTTTCAGCTCTTGTGCGCCGTTATAAACGGACGGATGCTCGGAATCCGAGATTATTATGTTTTTGTTTATATTCGCTTTTTTTGCGTACGATGTACCGAACAGCGCGAGCGCGTTCGACTCCGTGCCGCAGCCCGTGAAAACGAGCGTGCCTTTGCCGGTCCCGCCTATGACGGAGAGCAGCTTTTTGCGCGACGACGCGACAAGCTTTTCCGCTTCAAGTCCCGCCGAGTGGACGGAGGACGGGTTAGCGTATATCCGCGCCGCCTGCTCGAAAGCGATAAGAGCCTCCTTGCACAGATCCGTCGTCGCGGCGTTGTCAAAATAAGCCGGCATTATTTCAGCACTCCGGTCTGAAACACGAATTCGGATATTATTTTTTCAAACGACTGCAGGTTCGTATCGTATTTTGACGCCTCGGCCGTATAAGTCAGCATATACGCGTACATCCGTTCTCTTACGCAGATGACCATATCAAAATTGTATTCAGTACCGGACAGCGTCGCAACGTATCTGCATCTTACCGCCGGCGAGCCGTTCAGCATCGTTGACACGGGGCCGGATATGAGTCTGTAACCGGGCAGAAGCGATTCAAGCTCGGAGGCGTATCCTCTCCAGTAGTTTTCCGCATACACGGTCGCATCCGGTTTGCTTTCGTCCTTGTCTGCCGGCAGATCGAACACCGCTTCATTTGATATGGCGTATCTGGCGCAGGTGACGTTCGACTTGTCCGCTATTGATACGTATGCGCTCGTAACGCCGTCCTGATCGGCTATCGTCCAGTCGTTTGGGACGTACATATAGTAATCCGCCGCGTCAACGGAAGCGAGCTTCATGCCGGACGGAGCGTCCGTCTTTGTATTCGCGCACGCGCACAAAAGTATGAAAACCGCTGATAAAAGTATGCAGATTAGTCCTTTTTTCATATTATTATTCCGTTTCCGCAAGCTGTGACGTAACGTTTTCACATCTTGCTTTTATAAATCCGTACAGCGTATCGCCGTCTGTAAATTCAGCCTGATATACGTCGTCTGAATAAAATCTTCTCGGGTCGTCCCGTACCGCGCTGTCGATCTTTTCCTTGAGCTCCGGCAGTTTGGAAAGCATTTCTTTCAACGCGTCGTTATAAAACTTTACATACGAAATATACTCTTTTTTATACGTTTCGTTTTCAAGCAGTTTTGACACGAGCGGTCTGTCGCTGCCGTCAAGTCCGAAATAAGGCTCCGTTACTGATTCCGATATAAGATCTTTGTCTATAAGATATTCCGTTTTCTTCGCGTTGTCGTCCGTACCGAACGTAAGCTTGAAGTCGCGCGGTATGATATGCATAACGCCATCTTTGTCGCTGTATAAATAATAGCTTTCCGCCGTAGGTCCGATATACGATTCTTTTCCGCAGATAACGGACATGACCGCCGTGTAGCGCAGAACGGATTCCGTATCGAGCAGATCTTCAAGGCTGTCGTGCTCTATCGCTTCGTACAATTCAACTATCTTTGACAGATGATCGTCTTCTCCGCGTTTTAGCGTGAAGGTAGACGTGTCCGCCGACTCCAAAGACGAGCCTTTATCCGCCTCGTAAAGATCTCCGTCCGCGTCGCCGAAACAGCGCTTCAGAAAGCTCTCGTCAATACATTCCGCCATAAGATACAGCCCGTAATACTCGTTGTTTATATAAACCTTCGCAAACGTCGCAAGCGGTACGGATATGCCGCCCTGCATCGAAAACAGCATGTAAGCAAGATATTCTCTTACGTACGACGGGTCGTATACCATATTGTTCAAGTCAAGCTCGTCAAGTCCGTTAAGCTTCTGCCCTTTTGTGTATTTGTTGAACTTCAGCTTGAACGAATAGCGGCCGTTTCCGACTCCGGTCACGTAGTCCGTATTTCCTCTCGGCTTTATGCCGATGCCGGATACGAGCGTGCCGCCTATCCTGGCGCTGCATTCGCAGTACATACCGGCGTCCGCGTGGTCGAGCACGGTGGCAAGCTCCGCCTTGCCTATGGTGATATAAACGTCGGTCACGCCGTTGAATATACCGCCGTAAGACTTGGAGGTACTGCCGATATCCGAGAATCCCGCTTCACGCGTCTCTTCCGCTTCGGTCTGAACGGGAGTTATGCCGAGATCACAGGAGCACAGAAATACGAAAACGAGACATAAGAGCAGGGAAAAGACTTTGATTTTCAAGTATTTTCTCATTTCTTTGCTATCTCCTCCTCGGGCAAAAGGTTGAGCGTTACGTTGAGATTTCCGTTTTTGCATCTGATCTTATCTATGAACTGTTTGCGGTCAACGCCCTTTTTCAGCTTGACTATGTAAATAAGCTCGAAAACGGTGCCGAAGTCCGTTGTCTGTATGCGGCGCAGCTTCCAGCTGTCCGT
>JAEEGW010000016.1 GCA_016280525.1 Clostridiales bacterium | reverse complement strand
GCACTCGTTTACAACGTCGTTAAGCGGACGCTTTGTCGTTATACCGACCATAAGTCCGAGCCCCGTGACCTCTGTAATGCCCGGCGCGCCGGTGAGCTCTTTTTTGATCAGCTCACCTTTTTTTGCTACCTCGTCAAGCAGTTTTTCGTTTATCTGCGACATAACGTAGTTTGCCGCGGCGCACGATACGGGATTTCCGCCGAAGGTCGAGCCGTGATCTCCGTATTCGAATACGTCCTGCAGCTTGTCGTTCAACAGCGTCGCGCCTATCGGCAGACCGCCTGCAAGACCCTTTGCCGTTGTGATTATATCCGGCTGCAGACCGTAATTCATATATGAATACAGCTTTCCGGTGCGTCCGTTTCCGGTCTGCACCTCGTCCACTATCGTCAAAATATCGTGATATTTCGCAAAATCAAACAGCTCGTGTACGTATTCCGGATCGAGCGGCACGACGCCGCCCTCGCCCTGTATGCACTCTATCATAAACGCGGCTACTTGATATTTTGCCGTTATCGCTTCAAGCTCGTATATGCTTTCCACCGTAGCGTGAACGAAGCCCGGCGTCAGCGGCTGGAAATTCTCGTGGAATTTCGGCTGGCCCGTCGCGGCAAGCGTCGTAAGCGTCCTGCCGTGGAAGCTGTTGTCAAGCGTCACTATCGTGTAATGGTCGCTGCTTTTTGTCTTTGCGGCGTATTTACGCGCGGCTTTTATCGCGCATTCGTTTGCCTCCGCGCCGGAATTGGAGAAAAACACTTTTTTGTATCCGGTGCGCTCGCAAAGCGTTTTTGCAAGCAGCGCGTCAGGCTCCGTATAATAAAGGTTTGACGTGTGCTGCAGCTTTATGATCTGCTCGGTAACTGCGGCTATCCAGCCGTCGTTGGCTATGCCGAGCGACGTGACGCCTATGCCCGAGCCTAAATCTATGTATTCTTTCCCGTCCGTGCCGTAGAGGATCGAGCCTTTTCCGTGCGTGAATTCCACTGGAAAGCGGTTGTAAGTGTGCGCTATATACTGTTTATCAAGTTCTGTAATACTCATTTTTTCGTACCCGTTACCATTGTGCCGGCGCCTTCGTCCGTCAATAGCTCCATAAGTATGGAGTGCGGTATGCGCCCGTCCATTATTACCACGTTTTCAACGCCCTTTGATAGAGCTTCCGTACAGCAGTCCACCTTCGGTATCATACCTCCGGATATTACGCCGGACTTTTTTAATTCTTCCGCTTCGTCCGGCGTTATAGCCGGTATGAGCGTCGCCGGATCGTCTTTATCCAAAAGTATTCCCGCCGTGTCCGTCATCATTATAAGTCTTTCCGCCTGAAGCGCTCCGGCTATGTACGCCGCCGCCGTGTCGCCGTTTATGTTGTACGTGTCACCGTTGTCTCCGCAGCCGATAGTTGAAATGACCGGAATATATCCCGCGTCAAGCAGATCGGATACGGGTTTTATATTTATTTTCTTTATCTTTCCCACGTACCCGAGCTTTTCGTCCATCGTCTCAGCCTGTATCAGCTTTCCGTCAACGCCGGACAATCCGACGGCGTTCCCGCCTTTTATTTCAAGCAGCTTGACAAGCGTTTTGTTCACCTTTCCGGCAAGCACCATCTGAACTATGTCCGCCGTCTCCGCGTCCGTAACTCTTAAGCCGTTATAAAACTCCGGCTTTTTGTCGAGCTTTACCATAAGATCGGTTATCTCCGGACCACCGCCGTGTACGAGCACTACCTTGACGCCTATGAGCCAGAGAAGAACTATATCCTCCATTACCTGCTCTTTCAGTACCGGGCTGACCATCGCCGCGCCGCCGTATTTGATCACGACCGTTTTTCCGTTGTAGTTTTTGATATACGGAAGAGCCTGCGTCAGCACCTCGGCCCTTTCCGCGTTTGAAATGTGCGACATATAAAACTCCTTTACGTACGGTAATCGCCGTTTATCTTAACGTAATCGTACGTAAGATCACAGCCCCACGCCTTTGACGAAAAATCTCCGTCGTTCAGATCAACTATTATATCAATTTCGTTTTCCGTAAGTATCTTTTTCGCCTCGTCTTCGGAAAAATCAACGCCCGCGCCTTTCTCGCAGACTTTTATTTTTCCGGCTTTGCTTTCAAAATAAACGTCAATTTTGTTCACGTCAACGTCCGCGCCCGAGTAGCCTATGGCGCAAAGTACGCGCCCCCAGTTTGCGTCCGCGCCGAACATCGCGGCTTTCAGAAGTGAAGAGCAGACTACGGATTTTGCAACGGTTTTCGCGTCACACAGCGTCTTCGCGCCGGAGACTGAACATTCAAGCAGCTTCGTCGCGCCTTCGCCGTCGCCGGCGATCATGCGGCAGAGCGTCACGGTCACGGTGTTCAGCGCGGTCATGAATATTTTGAAATCATCGCCTTTTTCCGTTATCTTTTTGTTGTTTGCCAGACCGTTTGCAAGTACCGTCACCATGTCGTTCGTCGACGTGTCGCCGTCAATGCTCAGCATATTGAAGGTATTCTGAATATCGGAAGATAAAGCAGACTGAAGCATTTCCGGGGATATGTTCACGTCCGAAGTTATGAAAACAAGCATCGTCGCCATGTTAGGATGTATCATCCCGCTGCCCTTCGCAATACCGCCAATCGTGCAGATCTTTCCGTCTATTTCAAACTCAACTGCGACTTCCTTTTTCACCGTGTCCGTTGTCATAATGCCCTCGGCGGCGTCGTCACAGCCGTTCTTTGACAGCGCATTTACAAGCGGTTTAACGCCTTTTTCAAAAGGCTCTATGCTCATTTTCTGACCTATGACGCCGGTCGACGCTACGACTATATCGTCGGCTTTTATACCGAGCTCCGCAGCTATGAGCGAGCAGGTTTGTTCCGCTATCTCAATGCCGTTTGAATTGCAGGTGTTTGCGTTTCCGCTGTTGCATATCACCGCCTGTGCGTAACCGTCTGCAAGATGATCTTTCGTCACCGTGAGCGGCGCGCCTTTAACGAGATTAGTCGTATATACCGCCGCCGCCGCTGCCGGCACTTCGCTGTATATGAGCGAGAGGTCTTTTTTTATTTTGTTATGCCTTATCCCGCAGTGAACACCGCTTGCGGTAAAGCCTTTTGCGGCGCAGATGCCGCCGTTTATCATTTTCATAATATCAATCCTTTTGTTTGTTCTTCATCAAGTATTATATTCATATTCTGTATCGCCGCGCCCGACGCGCCTTTGCCTAAGTTGTCGTAGACGGCGCAGAGAATCGCTCTTTCGCTGTTTCCGTAAACGTAAACGTACATACCGTCCTTGCCGGAAAGCGAAGCGGCTGATATGAAGCCGTTTTCAGATGCGTCGCAATATTTTATAACGCCGTTTGTGTACGTCTGCGCGTATATTTCTTTGATTTTTTCTATATCTGTATCAAACAGCGGAACGGTGACCTGCATACCGGAATAAAACGGCGCGACCACCGGGCAGAACGCGGGAGCGAAATCAAGTCCGCATACTTTTTTCATCTCCGGCAGATGCTTGTGGCTCTGGGTGAGTCCGTACTGTCTTGGCGCTTCATACAAATCGTCTCTGTCTTCGCTTTCGTATTCGGCTATCATTTTCTTGCCGCCGCCGGAATATCCGGTAAGCGAAAAGCAGGAAAGCTTTTCCGATTTATCTATCAGACCCTCCGAAACGAGCGGAGCGACTAAAGCTATAAATCCGCTTGCGTGACAGCCGGGATTTGCGATGCGCTTTGACGTTTTTATTTTATCTGTCTGATTTGCAAGCTCCGGCATTCCGTACACCCAGCCGTCGGAGATTCTGTGGGCGGTCGACGTGTCGATTATCACGGTCTTGTCGTCCGCAAGTTCAACAGCTTTTATCGCCGCGTCGTCCGGCAGACAGAGAAACGTGATATCCGATCTTCGCATCGCGTCCGCTCTTGCGCTCTCGTCTTTTCTTTGGTCTTCAGCAAGAGTTATAAGTTCAATATCGGAGCGGGCGTTCAGACGGTCGTAAATTTTCAAGCCCGTCGTCCCGGCGGCTCCGTCAATAAAAACTTTTGCCATATTCATCCTCTTTTGAATAATTATGCACTCATTATACAACAATTTGCATAAAATGTCAATAGGAATTTATAAAAAAATAAAATTCTGCATATTTTATGCAAATCAACGAATAAAACCCGGATTTTTGTGTATTTTACCCAATAAAAATGCAAATATAAATACAGGGTTAATAACAAAAAAATATTAAGTAAATATTACTTAACTTTAATGTTAAAAAAGTTGACAACAACTGAAGGAATTTATATAATATTATTCAGAATAAATAAAAAAGGGAATACAACTATGCTTAAAAGTATGACAGGCTACGGCAGAGCCCGTGAGCGCATTGACGGATACGACATAACCGTTGAGGTAAAGTCCGTCAACAACAGAACGCTTGACGTTTCGGTCAGACTGCCGAGGGTCTATACGTTCGCGGAGGAACGCATTAAACCGCTTTTGCTCGCCTGCGGCGTGACCCGCGGCAAAGTGGACGTGTACGTTTCCGTCGAAATACCGCAGACGGAGGGCGAGGTGCTCTCGCTTGACGCGGATTACGCGGAAATGTATATAAAGGCGCTGCAAGAGCTGCGCGACAGATTCGATCTTCCGGACGATATTTCAACAATGAAAGTCGCGGAGAACAGAGATCTTTTCACGGTAACGAAAAAGGAAGACGATCTTGAAGCGGACTGGGAGCGCATTAAAACGGTCCTTACGGAAGCCGTTCAGCAATTTGACGAGGCGAGATGCGCCGAGGGCGCAAGGCTCGTGTCCGACGTAAAGGGAAAGCTTGAGACTATTTCAAAAACGGTAGACAGCATTGACGCAAAGTCCGGCGACGCCGTAAAAGAATACGAGGCAAAACTGTTAAAGAAGCTGAAAGATACGCTTGCCGAGGTCGGCGCGGCGGTCGACGAGAGCCGTGTGATAACCGAGTGCGCGATATTTGCGGACAGAGTTGCGACGGATGAAGAGCTCGTCCGCCTGCGCTCGCATATCAAGGCGTTTACCGAGATACTCGACGGCGACGGACCGGCGGGCAGAAACCTTGATTTCTGGTGCCAGGAAATGAACCGCGAAGCGAATACCACCGGATCAAAAGCGCAGAATTCCGCCATAACCGCTGACGTCGTCGCCATCAAATGCGAGATAGAAAAGATAAGAGAGCAGATACAGAATATTGAATAACGCGCGAAGCGCAATTCACGGTGAAACCAATTCACTCCGCGTAAGCGGAAATTCACGGCGAAGCCAATTCACCAAATAAAATAGTGAATAGCCTCCGGCGTGAATAGCCTAACGGCGTGAAAAAATGAGGTAACTAACGCGCGATGCGCAATTCACGGCGAAGCCAATTCACTCCGCGTAAGCGGAAATTCACGGCGGAGCCAATTCACCAAATTAAACAGTGAATAGCCTGACGGCGTGAATAGTCTGACGACGTGAATAGCGCAGCGGCGCATATAGAGGATGTAAAATGAATGATACCAACTTAGTTAGTTTATCAAAAGAGTTTGCTGTAAATATTATAAAGCTTTGTGAGACTGTACGTTCAAGAGGAAAGTCCAATGTTTTGATAAACCAACTGCTCAGATGCGGAACAAGCATAGGTGCTAATATACACGAAGCTAATTACGCATCGAGTAAAGCGGATTTCATAAATAAGTTTCAGATATCATTGAAAGAAAGCTATGAAACAGATTACTGGCTGACAATTTTTCATGATTCAAAAATCATAACTGATGATGAATACAAGGATTTGTATTATAAATGCAGTAAAATAAGAAGAATGCTTATAGCGTCAATAAATACCGCTAAAGAGATCAACGAGGCGGATCTTCAAGTAAAAAGAATAAGTGAGAAATAAAAACGCGCGAAGCGCAATTCACGGTGAAACCAATTCACTCCGCGTAAGCGGAAATTCACGGCGAAGCCAATTCACTCCGCGTAAGCGGAAATTCACGGCGAAGCCAATTCACCAAATAAAATAGTGAATAGCCTCCGGCGTGAATAGCCTGACGGCGTGAATAGCACCTAACGGTGCGTGAATAGCGCCTTTGGCGCATTGAAGGAGAAGAATATGAAATTTATCAATATCGGTTACGGTAGCATGGTCTCGTCCGACCGGATAATCGCCGTTTGCTCGCCCGAATCCGCGCCGGTCAAGCGCATGGTATCGGACGCGAAGGACGCGGGCAGAGTGATAGACGTCACCTGCGGCAAAAAGACGAAAGCCGTTATAATAACGGACAGCGATCACGTTATTTTAAGCGCCCTGACGTCCGACATAATATCCGAGAGGCTTGATGACGGAGGTGCGGACAAATGAAAAGAGGAACGATATTCGTGCTCTCAGGTCCCGCGGGATCCGGCAAAAGCACGGTGCGCGAAAAGCTGATGCAAAAAGGCTTGAATTTTCATTATTCCGTATCGGACACGACAAGAAAACCGCGCGGAGCGGAGCAGGACGGCGTTGATTACCGGTTTATTACGAAAGCCGAGTTTGAAGACGGCATCGCCCGCGGGGATTATTACGAATACGCGCAGTACACCGGCGAATATTACGGCACGCCCGTGTCGCAGCTCATACCTTATATCGAAAAAGGCGTAAACGTCATACTTGAAATAGACGTTGCCGGAGCAATGCAGGTAAGAGAACGCGATAAAAACGCCGTGCTCGTAATGCTTTTGCCGCCGTCGTACGCCGCGCTCGAACAGCGCCTGCGCGATAGAGGCACGGAAAGCGAGGAAAAGATTTTAAAACGCCTTGCCCGCGCGCGCGACGAATTAAACTTCTTTGACAAATACGATTACTTCCTGTTAAACGACGACGGACGTATTGACGAATGCGTCAGACGTCTTGAAATGATAGCGGAAGTGGAATCAGACAAAACAAGAAACAATCCGGATTTTCCGAATAAATTTTTCAATATACAAGGAGAAACAAAAAAATGATCAAACCCTCGATCGAAGAATTAACGAAAGACAACAAATACAACCGCTATGAGCTTGTTATAGCAACGTCAAAATGCGCCCATATCGTAACGGACGAATACGTTGCCGAAAGAGAAGAGGCGGAAAGAAAGATCACCGCAAAAGAAACGGATAAGCCGCTTGCTTCCATGATAAGACCCGAGCTCCGCGACGAAAAAGCGGTCAGAAACGCTATAAGGATGCTTGACGAGGGCGAATACGTCATCGTTGAAGAAACAAGACCGAAATAATGCTTTTGGCAACTGTTAAACTGCTTTCGCTTCCGTACGACTGCGAAAACGGTTACAGCTATACTGCGGACGAATTCGCTTTTGTCGGCGCTTTTGTCAGCGTTCCTTTCGGCGCGGGAAACCGTATTTCCTTAGGTGTTATAACCGAGCTTAAAGAAGAAGCGGACGGCGGTATAGCCTACAAAGCCGTAGACCACGTTTACGGCAGGTTTTACTCGCTTTCGGATGAGATGATGTCGCTTGTCGATTATTTGCAGAAAGCGACTTTCTGCTCCTTCGGCGACGCGGTGCGCACCGTATTCCCGACGGCGATCTTAGGCACACTTGACGAGCAGTACGATATAACGGATAAACCGCTGCCGGAGTTGAACGCAAAGGTCAGCGCCGTGTATTCCGTCATCGCAAAAAACGCGATAAACACGCGTTCCGCGCTTATAAAAGAGTTCGGCGCGCCTGTCAGCGAGGCCGTGTCTTACTTATGCAGAAACGGTTATTTAAGCAAAACGAGCCTTGCAAAAGAATCAAAGAATATCTTATACGACGAGTTCTACACGCTGAACGAAGAAATCAGCACGAGAAGCGAAGCGCAGAACAGGATAATAGCGTATTTAAAAGAAAACGGCAAGACGGAAAAGTCGGTTATTTTATCGGATCTGTCCGTTACCGCCGCGAATCTCAAAGCGCTGCTTGACAAAAAAGCCGTTTCCGTGCAAAAAATACAGCGTTACAGACGCGCTTTTAAGGTAAGCGAAGAAAAAACGGAAAGCACGTTGAACGACGAGCAGGCAAAAGCGTCCGAAAAACTGAAAAACCTGTGCAATACGGGCAAACCCGAAGCGGCGCTGTTGTATGGCGTTACCGGCGCGGGCAAAACTCTCGTTATAAAATCCGTATGTGACAAAGTCATAGCGTCCGGCAGAAAAGTCATAATGCTTTTGCCGGAAATAGCGCTCACGCCGCAGTCATTGCGCATTTTCAGCTCGTATTACGGCGAGAGGATCGCCGTGCTTCATTCGTCGCTTTCGGAAGGCGAGCGCCTTGACGCGTGGCGCAGGATAAAAAACGGCGACGCGGATATGGTAATTGGCACGCGCTCCGCGGCTTTCGCGCCCGTGCCGGATCTCGGTCTTTTCGTAATAGACGAGGAGCAGGAGACGACGTATAAATCGGAATCGTCTCCGAAATACCGCGCCGTGGATATAGCGCGTTTCCGCTGCGGAAAAAACAACGCGCTGATGCTTTTGTCGTCCGCAACGCCGTCCGTTGACAGCTTTTATAAAGCGAAGCAGGGAAAATACAATCTCGTGCGGTTGAACTCACGCTACGGCGACGCAAAGCTGCCGGAAGTCATAACCGCAGATCTAAGAGAAGATTACGCGCAGGGCGTAACCGATCCGGTCGGAACGCAGCTGTGCAGTCTGCTTAACGAAACGTACAGAAAAGGCGAGCAGAGCATACTGTTTCTGAACCGCCGCGGATACAGTCATTATGTGTCGTGCAAAATGTGCGGCAAAGTCATAATGTGCCCGAACTGCGACGTTTCGCTTACCTATCACAAGGTAAGAGGCGCAGAAAAAGGTCGGCTGATGTGCCATTACTGCGGATATTCCGTGCCCGAACCGGAAAAATGCCCGGGCTGCGGCTCGGAGCATATAGGCAGGATAGGCTACGGTACGCAGCGCATAGACGAGCAGATAGCGGCGGCAGTCCCCGGCGCAAACGTTCTGCGCCTTGACGCGGACACCACGACGGAAAAGCACGCTTACGACAGGATACTTTCTGATTTTAGAGAGCATAAAGCCGATATTTTAGTCGGTACCCAGATGGTGACCAAGGGGCACGATTTTCCGGACGTAACGCTCGTGGGCGTAGTAATGACGGACAACGCGCTTTATCTTGACGACTACCACGCGCACGAAAGATCGTTTTCGCTGCTCACTCAGGTCATAGGCCGCGCCGGCAGAGGCAGAAAGCCGGGCAGAGCCGTTATACAGACGTTCAACCCGGAGCACGAGATAATAGAACTTTCCAAAAAACAGGATTACGACAAGTTTTTTGAGTCGGAAAT
>JAEEGW010000116.1 GCA_016280525.1 Clostridiales bacterium | reverse complement strand
GGGGAAGGCGAAAAAGTCTTGCGCGAAGCGCACATCGAGTGCGAAAGCACACATCGAGCAGACCGATAAGGTCTGCACATCGAATCGCGTAAGCGATATATCGACAAAACAGTCGATATGCCGTACGGGAACACCCATTGCTCACTATGTTCGCAACGGGAAACCCCTTCGGCTCGATATACCGTTCCGGCTCGATATGCCTGCGGCTCGATGTGTCCCTTACGGGACAAGAAATAACTCCTTCCGTCTCGCGCTGTGCGCGAGCCACCTCCCTCAATGAGGGAGGCAGAACCTCATCCGTCGCTTCGCGCCACCTTCCCCAACGGGGGAAGGCATACAAAAAAGACGGGATTGCTCCCGTCTTTTTGCTGTTTGGATCATTTTTTGCCTAAAAGCTCGTTGTATTTGCCGCGTGCGGTATAGTGAGTATGCAGCAGCTCGTGGGATTTATGTCCGCACGGCTCGCCCAAGAACTCTTTATACAGCTTGATGATGTCGGGGTTCTCGTGAGACTTACGCAGTTTCTTGCCTTCGTCTATGGAGTAGATGCCGGCTTTTCTCGCGGGCCACTTCTCCGCTCTTACGCCTCTGGGCTGACCGCCGCCGACTATGCAGCCGCCGGGGCATCCCATGACCTCGATAAACTGGAAGTTCTCGCCTGCCTTGACCATTTCCATGACCTGAGCCGCGCCGTCAAAGCCGCTCGTAACGGCGACTCTCGCGGTAAAGCCTTCAAGGAACTTGTACTCGGGCAGTACGTTTTCAAACGTAAGAGAAGCGACCTTTATCTGGTCGGAATCGCCGAGGGGATGAACGTGCAGGTTGTCTGACGGGATCTCGCGTCCGGTGACGAGCTCGTAAACTGTTCTCAGAGCCGCTTCCATAACGCCGCCCGTTACGCCGAATATATCCGCCGCGCCGGTGGAAAGACCCATAACGGGGTCGAAATCCTCGTCCGGCAGATTTACGAAATCTATACCCGCCTGCTTGATCATATTCGCAAGCTCTCTGGTGGTGAGGACCGCGTCAACGTCGCGCACGCCGTTTTCGTTCATTTCGGGACGGATTATCTCAAATTTCTTCGCGGTACACGGCATAATGGATACGAGGTATATATCCTTAGGATCCTTGCCGAGCTTTTCCGCGTAGTAGGTCTTTGTGACCGCGCCCTGCATCATGTGCGGGGACTTGCAGGAGGACAGATTGGGGAGAAGCTCCGGATATCTGTGCTCAATGAACTTGATCCAGCCGGGGCTGCAGGACGTCATCATAGGCAGAACGGCCTCGCCGCCGGTAAGAGCGGCTTTGGCTCTCTGTAAGAATTCGGTGCCCTCTTCCATTATCGTAAGATCGGCGCCGAAGTTTACGTCAAACACCTCGTCAAAATTGAGCTGACGGAGAGCGGCGACCATCTTGCCAGTGGCTACGGTGCCGGAAGGCATACCGAACGGTTCGCCTATTGCAACTCTTACAGCCGGAGCTATCTGAGCTATAACGTACTTCTTCGGATCCTCGATCGCGGCGATAACGGGAGCTATAGCGTCCGTCTCGCGAAGCGCGCCGACGGGGCATACGGAGATACACTGACCGCAGTTCGTGCAGTCCGTATCCGCTATATGCTTGCCGAAGGACGGCTGGATGATCGTTTTGAATCCGCGTTTCTGAGCGTTCAGAACGCCTATCTTCTGGATGTTGTTGCACATTGCAACGCAGCGGCGGCAGTTTACGCACTTGGACATATCGCGCGTCATAACGGCGGATATATCAAGCGGGATATCCTTGCTTTCACCTTCAAAACGTCTTTCCGTGATGTTCATTCTTCTGGCAAGAGTCTGAAGCTCGCAGTCAAGAGATCTGCTGCAATTCAGACAGTCCTTCGGATGGCAGGAAAGAAGCAGTTCAAGGTTTACTTTTCTCGCCTTGCGTACGCGCTCGGTATTCGTCTTTATGTTCATACCGTCGCTTATCTTTATCATACACGCGGCCTGGAGATTTCTCATCGGACGGCCGTTCGTTTCCACCTCTACCATGCACAGACGGCAGCCGCCGTACTGGTTTACGCCTTCAAGGTAGCAAAGGGTGGGTATATAAACGTTGTTTTCTCTTGCGACTTCAAGAATAGTCTTGCCGGCTTCAGCTTCGTAAGGCTTGCCGTTAATGGTTATATTAACTTTACTCATTGTTTTGACCCTCCTTACTTTTTGACAACAGCGCCGAACTTGCAGTTTGTCATACATGCGCCGCACTTGATGCACTTATCCTGATCTATAACGTGCGGCTCTTTGACCTTGCCGCTGATGCACTGTACCGGGCAGTTGCGTGCGCAGAGCGTGCAGCCCTTGCACTTTTCGGGATCTATATAGTATTTTGCAAGAGCCGAGCAGATGTGCGCCGGGCAGGTCTTGCCTACTATATGAGCCTCGTATTCGTCACGGAAGTTCGCCAGCGTTGACAGCACCGGGTTCGGAGCAGTCTGACCGAGGCCGCACATAGCGGTATCCTTGATCGTGTAGGACAGCTCTTCAAGCGTGTCAAGGTCTTGCAGCGTTCCCTTGCCCTGTGTGATCCTCTCAAGGATCTCAAGCATACGCTTCGTACCGATACGGCACGGCGTGCACTTGCCGCAGGACTCGTCCTGGATGAACTGCATGAAGAATCTCGCGGTATCTACCATACAGGTGTTCTCACCCATTACTATAAGTCCGCCGGAACCCATTATAGCGCCGAGCGCCGTAAGCGATTCATAGTCAACGGAAGTATCAAGGTTCTTTTCGGTGATGCATCCGCCGGACGGGCCGCCCATCTGAGCCGCCTTGAATTTCATACCGTCGGTAATACCGCCGCCTATCTCGAATATGAGTTTGCGGAGGGACATACCCATCGGAACTTCAACTATACCGGTGTTGATAACGTCGCCGGCGAGCGCGAATACTTTCGTACCTTTGCTCTTGCCTACGCCGTACTGTGCGAACCAGTCAGCGCCGCGGTTGATTATCTCGGCTATATTATAGTACGTTTCAACGTTATTTATTATCGTAGGATAATTGAAAAGTCCGCTTTCGAACGGGAACGGGGGTTTCTGACGCGGCTCGCCGCGCTCGCCCTGGATGGAGTTCATAAGAGCGGTCTCCTCGCCGCAGACGAAAGCGCCCGCGCCGATACGAAGCTCTATGTCAAAGTTGAAGCCGGAGCCTAAGATGTTTTCTCCGAGCATGCCCCATTCACGCGCTATGTCAAGAGCCTTGTTGAATCTCTCGACTGCAACGGGATACTCGGCGCGGCAGTAAACGTAGCCGTTGTTCGCGCCTATCGCAAAACCGCCTATCATCATACCTTCTATCAGGCAGAACGGGTCGCCTTCAATAGCGGATCTGTCCATGAACGCACCGGGGTCGCCCTCGTCGGCGTTGCAGACGATGCACTTGTGCTCGCCCTGCGCCTTCATACCGGCGCTCCACTTGATGCCGGTCGGGAAGCCCGCGCCGCCTCTGCCGCGCAGGCCGGAAGCCGTAACTTCGTCTATGATCTGCTGCTGAGTCATACCGAACGCTTTAGCCGCAGCGGTGAAGCCGCCTTTTGCGATATAAGCTTCGATAGAGTCGAACGGGATCTTGCCGCACTTGTTAAGAACGATCTGTACCTGTTCCGCAAAGAACGGGATGTCGTCTATGCACGGGATGTGCTTGTTTAAGTTGGCGTCAAAGAAGGTGTATTCTTCTATGACTTCGCCTTTAAGGATCTGTCTGTCTATTATGTCCTTCGCGCGCTCGGGCGTTACGTGGACGTAGTAGATACGTTCCGGTTCTACGAGGACCACAGGTCCCATTGCGCAGGTGCCCATACAGCCGGTGAATATCACGTTCACTTTATCGGACAAGCCCTGCTCTTTTATGTAGGAATCAACAAAATTCTTTGTGTCCTGGCATTTGCTGGAAATACATCCGCCGCCGCCGCATACGTATATCGTGTGCTCATATTTTTTGAGCTCCGCGTTATACTGTTCGGCAATAAGTTTGAGATCGTTAACGTCTTTAATCCTCATATCATTCACCTCTGTACTGGTCAAGGATTCCGGCGATATCACCGGGCTTTACCTGCTTGTAAACGTCATCGTCGACAACGACGACGGGAGCAAGTCCGCAAGCGCCTACGCAGCGCGTTACGTGAATTGAGAAAACGTTGTCAGCCGTTGCTTCGCCTACGCCTATGCCGAGTATTTCCTGCAGCTTTTCGATAAGCAGCTTGCCGCCGCGTACGTAGCAGGCGGTCCCGAGGCAGACTTTTACGTCGTGCTTCGTTCTCGGAGTCGTTGAGAAGAACGAATAGAAACTTGATACGCTTGAAACGTATGAAACTGAGAAGCCCATGTTGTCAGCAACATATTTCTGGACTTCGAACGGGAGATAACCGAATATCTCCTGTGCCGCATGCAGCACCTGAATGAGACAGCCCTGCTTGCCGCTGTAAAGATCGATGACGTTGGCTAATTTTTCGTAATTGGCCTGCATCTGTACATCAGCGACAGAAGGATTTTTTGCAACATCGCTCATTACTATACCACCTTATTTAAATTTATGTTCTGCACGCGCCGGACGGCTGTTTGCCCGCCGCGTACAAATATCCACATACAGTAATAATATCAAAAAATATTATAAAAGTCAATAGATTTGCGCAATTTGTCAAAATATTTAAATTTTAAATGCAATTACTTAATTTTATCCCGCGCATCTGAAATTCTTATACTTTTTTTGCGCAATATGTTAATCATTGTTTTCCGTATTTGCCTTTTTATTCTTCGCTTTCATAACGAAAAATATAACGGTGCATACGATAAGAAGTATAACCCCGCCTATAAACATATAAATATTGATTTTTATCAGCGTCAGTGCAGTTTCCCTGCCGTCGTCCTCCTCCGTTTCAGACGCCGGATCCGTTACCTCCTCAACCGTTGTCTCTTCCGTTTCGGCTGAGGTCTCCGTCAGCGTATCGGACGTATCCGCCGCGCAAACGGAAACGCAGAGTATTATCAGAACGGTAAGCGTCACGCAAATGATTTTTTTCATTTTTATATTCCTCCGACGGTTTTATTGTATCAGTTTATTGTGAATAAATCTGTGTTTTCACAGTTAAGGTTTATCTCGTACCAATGGCAAAAAATTCAAAACTAAGGTGTCGGCTATGCCGACGATCTGTGCGCCGTACCGGCGCTCTTGGGGCTCCCCGCCCCCCCTTACGGGAACCCCCATTGCTCACGATGTTCGCAACGGGGAACCCCTATTACCGCCCCAAACCCCACCATCCCCCCGAGATTCCTCGGGGCATTTTGCAGCTTTAGCTGCGCGCGTCGGCGGCCCCACTACCGTGAACCCCCAAAAACTCGTACCTCGTTTTCGGGGAACCCCTTGCCGCCCGACGCGCCTACTGTTCGCACCCCCTCAGATTTTTAATCTGTGGGAGGGGACAGGGGGGTAGACGAGCTTTGCGCTGCCTGTGGCAGATGAAGCAAAGCGAGGAAAGCGCAGCGGTCGAAAGAAATCAAGCACAGTCACGGCAGTGACGCGCCGATTTCTTCGGG
>JAEEGW010000115.1 GCA_016280525.1 Clostridiales bacterium | reverse complement strand
GCGGGAGGGGATAGGGGTTCCCCGACGCGAACTTGAGAGCGTTGGGGGTTCACGTAAGACCCCTCCCCTACAACGGACGACCAATGGTCGCCCCTACATTCTTAATTCTTAATTCTGCTGTCGCTGAACTCCGTATTTATAAACGCGACCCTTGCAAAATCCTTTATGTTATGCCTTATGATATAGTCGATATACGACGTTATCGCCTGCGCGAAAAGGATATATCCGCACGGGTTCAGGTGTCCTTCCATATAGAACTTCTCCTTGAAATCCTTATCCTGCACCGGCATATATTCATACAAATCTATCACGTAGCAGTTTGAGAATCTTTCCGCTATTTTATGTATCAGATCGTGATGAAGCTCAAGCTTCTTTTTCCCCTCGTCGTCCATATCCTCTTTCGGCATGGTGACGAGAAAAAATTTCGCGTCCGGGGATACTATTTTATATCGTTGTATTATTTCCGCGTATTTTCCGACAAACGTGTTTGCGTTATCTATGTAATCGTCGCAGACGTCCGAAATATCGCCGAACGGAAGCTGATTCGCCTCAAAAAAGTCGTTGCAGCCGAGGGCGATTATATACGCCTGCGCCGCTTTTTCCGTGTTCCACAGGCACATATTTGAGCCGAAGCTGACGCAGTATTCGTTCGCGGTCATGCCGCCGCGCGAGAAGTTATACACTTTGCAGCCCGCCGCGCGCGCCAGATACTGCCCCCACGAATAGTCGAACATATCTATAAAGTATCTGCACCCGTTTACCACCGTTTCAAAATCGCCTGAGGCAAGGCTGTCGCCTATACAGGCTACGGTGCGGAAAATGCCGCAGAATCCGCCGTCCGACACGAGTCTGTCAAGCGGTTTTTCATCCGGGAAAAAATACAGTTTATCTATATCCATAACAGGCGCCTCTCGTTTTTTTATATTATACAATATAATTGCATATTTGTCAACATTTTCCTCATGCCCGCAGGGCAATTCACGCCGTCAGGCAATTCATGCCCGTCAGGGCAATTCACGCCCGTCAGGGCAATTCATTTAATTGCTGAAGCGGCAACCTGAATGAATTGACGGTCTGACGACCGTCGTGAATTGGCTTCGCCATGAATTTCCGCTCGCGCGGAGTGAATTGGCTTCGCCACAAAAAAATCCCCTAAAACGGGGATTTTTTATCATTTCTTTTCAGGGAAAACAACGACTCTGCGATTGTTTTCGGAGCCGACCGAATTCGTTGTGACTCCTTCTATCCTCTGCACCTCGGAATGTATTATCCGGCGCTCGTGGGAAGGCATCGGCTCAAGGGAGACGCTTCTTTTATATTTGAGCGCTCTTTCCGCCGTTCTTCTTGCAAGCTGGCGCAGCGTTTCCTCACGCTTTGCACGGTAGCCGGAGATATCCACCACTACGCGGGTGTATTCTCTGTCTTCCGCTTCGCCGTCTTTTTTGTTGGCGGCAAGATTGCACAGGTACTGCAGCGCGTCAAGCGTTTCGCCGTGGTGTCCTATAAGGACGCCGGCTTCCTCGCCGTTTATGTTTATGAGATACTCGCCGTTGTCGCAGAGTTTTGTCTCTATCTCGGCGTCTATCTGCATATTTTCAAGCAGTTTTTTTGCAAAATCGTCTGCGGAGGAGGACGGTTTGACCGTGTATTCGACTCTTACCTTGGCGTCAACCGAACCTATTCCCAGAAAGCCTCTTTTAGGCTGTGTCAGCACTTCGTAGATAACGTCCTCAGGCTTTACGCCGAGCTCTTCGCAGGCGGCGCTGACGGCGGCTTCCACGGTGGGAGCTGTTTTGATCGTTTCTTTTTTCATTTTTTTAAATTCCAAATAAGACTTATTCGTCTTCCTTTTTGTCGTTTTTCATCTCGGCGCGGTCTATGGCGCTGTTCTTTTTGCCTTTAGCCTTGCCTGTCTGCTCTGTCTTGGCCGAGCTCGGGCCCATGGGTTCTACCCAGCCCTCGGGGATGCCGCCCGTGCTGCGGTTCATTTCCGCCATGGCGCGGTCTTCCTCGTGTATGGACTTTTTGCGTTTTTCTTCCGCTTTCTTTTGTTCGTACGCCTGTCTGTCCGCCTCGCGCAGAGCTTCTCTTATCTCCGCCTCGGACATTTTAGGCGTCGGGAAAAGCTTGGCTAACAGCACCTGCTGGCCGAAGCCCAGGATATTCTGATAGACCCAGTAAAGCGCAAGAGCTGACGGGAGCGAGAACGCGAATACCGCGGAAACCGCCGGCATCATGTATTCCATGAGCTTTGTGGAGAAATTCTTCTGCTGCAGCTCCGCTGAAAGGGGCTGATACGTGAATTTCTTCTGCAGCTTTGCCGTCAGAAGAAGCAGGCCGAACGTGACTATCGGTATCAAAATATACCAGAAGATCTTTTCGCTCGGCGTGACGGACAAGTCGATAAAGCCGAACATCTTGAAATTCGGAAAGCTTTTTTCGGTAAGCTGCTGTACGAGGTCCGCGCGGAAATCCGCATAACTTGTCAGCGCCTGTCCGTTTATTCCCACCGCGCCGGTAGGAACGGTCCCGTCTATGGGAAGGGCGTTAATAAGGCTCTGACGGCTTGCGGCGTCGTTTAAAAAGCTTGTCGCTTTTATCGTGAGGTTCTGATAACTGCCCGCGCTTGCGTATCCGGTCAGGCGGTGGAACGTCTCCATTATCACCTCTATCTGGGCCTTGCCGAAACGGCAAATATAATGGAGCGGGTTCTGAATGATGTAATAAAGCGAGAAAAGTATGGGCATCTGAAGGAGCATGGGCAGACAGCCGCTGAACTGGCTGTACTTTTCCTCGCGGTACATCGCCTGTATCTCCTCGTTCATCTTACGGGTCGATTCCTGGTCTGTTTTGTCCTTGTATTTTCTCCTGATAGCTTCCTCTTTCGGGCGAAGCTTTGCCAGCTTCTGCTGGCTTCTCTGCTGTTTGATACCAAACGGGAAAAGCACCAGCTTGATTATAAGCGCGAAAAGGAAAAGCGCGATCCAATAGTTGTGGCCGCAGATCCAGTCGCAGAATATCATCAGGTACTTAAGTCCCTCGGCAAGGTATCCGAGTATTGTACTCATCAATCGATCCTTTCGTTGTCTAAGGTCTTTCCTTAGGTCTTATCATCTTTATTTTCTTTTCCGGCGGGTAATCCACGCCTCCGCGGCTGAACGGATTGCAGCGCAGTATCCTCCATATTGTAAGAAGCGAGCCGATGAACCATCCGTGTATACGGATGCACTCATAGCCGTATTCCGAGCAGGTGGGATAATATTTACAGGTGGGATGGCTTTTTAGCCCGGAAAGATATTTCCGGTAAAAGTTTATGAGCGCCATAAAAATTTTACTCATTCTCCGTCTCCTTTGCCGACGCGACGCCGAGCTGTATCAGCGCGGCTTCAAGCTCTTTGTAAATATCGTCCGTTTTTACGGATACCGCGGCGGATCTCGCCGCTATGACAATTATCTTTCCGGTCTTCATATCAAGCGTTTTCCATGCTTTGTAATAGGCCTCGCGCAGTATCCTTTTAACACGGTTGCGCACGACCGCGACGCCGAGCTTTTTCGCGACGGTGAAACCGACGCGGTTTATCCTCAATTTTAACGGATTAGCCCGCTGTAAACGCGCAGCATGATAATCGGGCATTACGTAAACGCTTATATACTTTCCACCGGAGTATTGTCCGTTTCTGTATGCTTTTGAAAAAAGATGATTTTCTTTGAGCGTGTAGTATTTCATTTTTTAACTAAAAAACCCCTGATATGCAGAGGTTAGTAGCGGCAATCGCCTTTTTTAGCAATCAATAGGTCAGTCTTTCTCTGCCTTTTGCGCGTCTTCTTTTAAGAACCTTTCTGCCGTTTGCCGTAGCCATTCTTTTTCTGAAGCCGTGCTCTCTCTTGCGCTGGCGCTTCTTCGGCTGGTATGTTCTGAGCATCTTTAAGCCTCCTTTTTCTTACGGAATCATATTTTTTATATACGGATGCCCCGATTAACGCATCAATATAATCAAAGCACGCTGACTCTGCCGTGCGGCAGGCAACGCTTATTATATTATAAAACAATGCTTTTTGTCAATAGGTATTTGAACATTTTAATTGTAAATTTTTTTACAACATTTTGTTTTTTATGTCAAAAATGACCTCTTCATACGATTTCTCAAACAGTTCGCGGGCTCTTTTCTCGTTTCCCGTAAGGTAAAGATACCCCATAAGCGCCTCAAAGCCGGTGGCGCGGCGGTAGTCGGACTGGGTCTGATTTTTCGGGCGGTGGGTCAGTTTTGCGTTCCTGCCGCGCGTGAGTATCTCTTTTTCTTCGTCCGTTACAAGCTCGCTTACCTTCGCGTACGCGGCGGACTGCGCGTGCGCCGTAACGAAGCGCAGCGCCAGCTCGTTGAACCTGCCGGGGTCGCTTATGCCGAGCTCTATGAGCGCGCTCCGCACGAACACCTCGGCAACGGCGTCGCCCACGTAGGCGAGCGACGATCCGTTTGACGCTTTTACGGCTTTTTCATCCATTTTCATATCTTTTTAAGCACCTTGAAATACCAGATTTTTTCGGGCAGAGGCATTCTTCGTTCGGTTATCTTGCGCAGGTATATCGCGTAATCGGCCGCGTCCTTGCAGTCTTTTTCGTCCGCGCAGCGGCCGAACGAGTTTTTCTGTATGGCGTGAGCCGCGGCGGCAAAGCTCTTGTTGTCGTAAGTTTTTCTGTCCGCGCGCTTTACGAAGTCCGTCATACGCTCGGTCTTCTCGCGTTTCAGCCCGAGGCGCTCGAACATGAAGAATATATACCGGGTGATCTCGTTCAGGTCGCCCGTCGGGTCGGCTGACTCGCCTTTTGAGGCTTTTTGCAGCATTTCCTGCCGTTTTTTCGCCGCGTTTGACGTCTTTTTTATGTAAATGAATATAAGCGTCAGCACGACGAGTACGATAAGGATAACGATACCCGCCTTTATGAGCTTTTCCGGGGAGAGCGGTTCGTTTTTGCGGTCGGTGCCCGTATCGTCTTCCGGCAGCGTCATGCTCTCGCGCGGTCTCGTTACGGGGGGATCGGTCTCCGCGTCAGAGGACTCTTCGTCCTTATCCTTCGTCACCGGCTCCGTCGTTTCCTCTTCCGGTATAAACGTTATCTCTCCCGGCACGCGGTACAGACCGTTGAGCATCGGCTCAGTCATCTCAAACGTCATCCAGCCGTAACCGCGTATATACACCTCTATCCAGGCGTGGGCGTGGCTGTCAAGCACGGGGCTCACGTATTTGCCGCCTATATTGCGGAATTCAGACGCGAGATAGCCGTCAACGTATCTCGTCGGTATGCCCGCCGCGCGGAGTATCATCGCGCCCGCCGTGGCGTACTGCACGCAGTAGCCGCTTCTCGCGGTCGTCAAAAACTGCGATATGTACGAGCCGTAATCCGAATAACCTTCCGGCGCCAGGCTGTATTCGCACATGCGTTCAAGATAGCGCGCGGTCCTGTTGGCGCAGGAATAAACGTCCGACGGAGCG
>JAEEGW010000114.1 GCA_016280525.1 Clostridiales bacterium | reverse complement strand
TTTACTGCTCGTGCTCGTATCCTGCATCAAAGTCGTACCGCAGTCAAAAGCGTACGTTATTGAAAGACTCGGAATGTACAGATCGACCTGGCAGACCGGACTTCATTTCAAACTGCCGATAATCGAACGCATATCAAAGATCGTATCGTTAAAAGAGCAGGTCGTGGACTTCCCTCCTCAGCCGGTTATCACAAGAGATAACGTAACGATGCAGATAGACACGGTCGTGTTCTATCAGATAACCGACCCGAAAATGTACGCGTACGGCGTTGAAAGACCTATCGTAGCTATTGAAAACCTTACCGCTACGACGCTTAGAAATATCATAGGCGATATGGAACTTGACCATACTCTTACTTCGCGTGATACGATAAACGCAAAAATAAGAGTAATACTCGACGAAGCGACGGACCCGTGGGGCATCAAGGTCAACCGCGTTGAGCTGAAAAACATCATGCCGCCGACGGAGATCCAGGACGCCATGGAAAAACAGATGAAAGCCGAGCGTCAGCGCCGTGAAGCGATACTCCGCGCAGAGGGTGAAAAACAGAGTAAAATCCTTGTTGCGGAAGGTCAGAAGGAAAGCCAGATACTCGCCGCTGAAGGTGAAAAACAGGCTCAGATCCTGCGCGCGGAAGCCGTCAAGGAGCAGAAGATACGCGAAGCTGAAGGTGAAGCCGAGGCGATACTCAACGTTCAGAAAGCCGTTGCGGATTCTATCAAACTGATCAACGAAGCTGCGCCCGAGGACGGGTATATCACGCTTAAAAAGCTTGAAGCGTTTGAAAAAGCGGCGGACGGCAAAGCAACAAAGATCATCGTACCGTCGGAGCTATCCGGCATTGCGGGACTTGCGTCCGGTATCAAATCGATCGTTGAAAAGGATGAAAACAAAACGGTTGAATAATAACATATTATAAGGAGGATAAAACAATGGAGTGGGTAGTACCGGTAATTATTGCTGCGGCAGCAATAGTGTTGTTAGTAATTATTCTGGCGGCATGCTACAAGAAAGCGCCGCCCACGGAAGCTCTCGTAATAACCGGCGTGGGACATAAAGAACCTAAAGTCATTTGCGGTAAAGGAACGCTCGTTATCCCGGTGCTTCAGCGCGTTGACCATCTTCTGATGCGTATAATGAAGGTCGACGTCAAAACGCCGCAGACGGGCGTTAAAACCAAAGAAGGCGTTCCGCTCTGGCTCGACGCCGTCGTCACGATACAGGTTTACGCGAATAGTTCTACGGTATCTGATAAAGAAATAGAAGCATCCGGCTGCAAGAACAGAAAAGAATATATAACAATGCGTCAGCAGGCGGCTATTTCAAACTTCTTAGGATACAAAGAAGAAGTTATCAGCAATAAGGTAAACGACGTTCTGCAGGGCAACCTTCGTGAGATCGTCGCCACGATGACAGTTATGGACGTTCTGACAAAGAGAAAAGAATTTGCGGAAAGCGTAATTGAAAACGCTCGCCCGGACCTTGCTAAAATGGGTCTTGAAGTCGTTACGTTCAATATTCAGGACATCCAGGACGCCGTTGACAACTGCGGCTCACGCCACGGCGTTGTAGAAGCCATAGGCGTTCAGAGAGAGATGGAAGTAAAGCGCGACGCAGAAGAGGCGAGAGCCGTAGCGATACGCGATATTGAAGTTGCAAAAGCCAACGCCGAAAGAGAAACCGCGGAAAAACGCGCCGAAGCTGAAAAATTAAAGGCTGAAGCAAACACCGCGCTCGCATTAAGACAGGCGGAGCTGAAAGCACAGGCGGACAAAGCAGCGGCAGACGCCGAGGCGGCAGGTAAAATTCAGATCCAGGTACAGGAAAAAGTCAGAAAACAGGCTGAAGCGGACGTAGCGATAGCCGCACAGGAAAAAGAGATACTCCGCGCCGAAAAGGAAGCGGAAGTAAAGCAGAGACAGCTTGACGCGGAAGTACGTAAGAAAGCCGACGCCGACAAATATCAGTACGAAAAAAGAGCCGAGGCCGAGAAATACGCGCGTGAGCAGGCTGCCGCCGCAGCGAAAGTACAGCGCCAGCTTGACGCGGAAGCAAAGCTGATCGAAGTACAGAAAGAAGCTGAAGCTAAAAAGGTAGCGGCGGAGGCAGCGCTTTACGAAGCTGAAAAGAGAGCGGAAGGTATCCGTCAAGTCGGTGAGGCTGAAGCGGCGGCCATACAGGCAAAGGCGCTTGCGGAAGCGGAAGGTATCGACAAGAAGGCCGAGGCTATGAAGAAATACGGCGAAGCCGCAGTTATCGAAATGGTAATGAAAGCTCTGCCTGATATCGCAAAGAACGTTGCAGAACCGCTCTCCAAAGTTGACAAGATCACCATGTACGGCGACGGAAACAGCGCAAAGCTCGTTGGCGACATAGTAAATTCCACCACGCAGATCACAAACGGCATAACAGAAGGTATGGGTATAGATCTTAAAACTCTGCTCCTCGGCATGCTCGGAGGCAAGCTCGCTTCCAAACCCGTTGAGGTAGTGATCCCCGAAAACAAAGAGAATAAAGAAGACTAAAAGAACCGGGCTGCCGCAAAACTGAATATTTGCGGCAGCCCGATATCATTTCACTGATGTATATGCGAAAAGTTGTATTAAAAATACTGTGGTATCTTCCGCTGTTCCTCTTGCCTATACTGTTGTGTCTATTGATGCGTTCATCGTTTGCGTATATGAACGAACGGACCGACTATTTTATACCGGATATTGTATCAAACATAATTTTAGCCTCGGCAAATATCGTGTTATACGGATTTTTGCTTAATAACTCGGTAAAATATGACGTTGTAAAAAATGAAACGGCAAATGATTCTAACGCATTTTTAAGTTTATTTAAAAATCCGGGCTTTTACATATCCACGCTCATTTTGATATTATACGATCTGCTCTTCCCTTCATCAGCGTCAAACAGACTTGCGGAAGTTTTGAAAAACAAGCCCTTATCGGTTTTGATATCCGCTGCTCTTATAATCGGGTTGTCTATACTTGTATGGGTTTCAAATATTAAAAACAACATCGGTAATAAAGAAAAGAAAAAGGGCAGACCATTGTCTATTATCTTAGGCTACGTTATACCGTCTGCCGCTGTTGTCACTATTGTATATTTTATTCCCTTTATTGCAGTCCAGATAAACGTGATTCTGTTCTTCGGAAGATTTGTACTGATAGGACTTATCGCCGCTTTGCTCATATATTTTACTGTCATATATTCAAAAGCGCTTACGGAACGCAAAAAGTTTTTGATAAAACTGAAAGAAATATGTAAAGAAAAAGGATACGTTTTATCTGAAATACGTAACCCGTATAAATCAATTTTCCGCGACGACGGTAAGATAAGTTACACGATACAAAACAAAGACAGTATAACGGAACATAAACTTATGAGTTGCCTTAACAAAGCGACAAACGTATTCCTTTTTGAAGAAGGCGGAGTTATAAAAGACCTGCCGATAAAGCTCGGAAAGAGAGCAGTTCTGTTCTCTTTCAGACATAAAACGATGATAGAAAGTAATAAGTGTTACGTGATATTCACATCATCCCCGAACAACGCGGTCAACGGAACGGCTGACGGGAAGGAGTATATAGATAACAATTCTGTTGTCGGAAATCTCATATACTTTACATCAATCGGATATTTAAATACTTTGGAAAGAGATCAAATCAGATGAAAGACGACGAAAAAACCCCTTTTGACGATGAATTTATAAGAAAGCGGCTTAAAACAAAAATGCGCACTTCTCCGGCTATTTACATTTTTGGCGGTCTATTCATTTTTGGTATATTACTTTTGATAGCGATTATCGCGACGGTCGGTTTAAACATACTTGCCGCTTTTCCATCGATTATAATGCTTTCCTCACTCGTAATGATTATCATACAAATCATAATACACATTAAGCTC
>JAEEGW010000113.1 GCA_016280525.1 Clostridiales bacterium | reverse complement strand
CTATCATCTTTCGTCCCGCGCCGGATGCAAAATGTCCGACCGGGCCCATTCGGATCTTAACACGGTATCAAAGGTATTTATAATAGGCCGCGCCGTGCTCGCCGTTATACCTGAACTTACGGTGCTTGCAAACAACGCGTACCGCGAAGAGCTTTCGGCGGAGGCGCTTGACAAACCGACGCTATACGACAGCAGATCTATAATAACGCTTGCCTGCACGGTCATATCGCTTCTTATAGGCGTCGTGTTCTATATACTCGTGTTAAGATATTTCATACCGCTGATAAAGGACAAGACCTCGCGTGACGAAATAAAGCGCAGATACGACGAGGAGATAACGTCAAACACGGAAAAACGCATATATAATTCCGTCAAAAGCGCGTCGTCTCTGTTTACTTTCGCCTGCGTGTTCATGGCGACGCTGTATTTTTACGGCTGGGATATTTTGGTTGACGTTATTGCCGCCGGACTAATGACAGCCGGATTTCTGATGCTGAAAAGCATTATCGATACAAAAAAAGCCGTTATCGTATCCGCCGTTTTCGCCGCCGTGACCGCCGCGTCCACCGGACTTGAATACTACACGGCAAAAACGTATTTCACGGACGCGTCTTATATAACGGCGTCTTCCATGAACGCGTATATCATATCCGCGTCGGTCAAAGCAGCGGGATTTCTGATATTCGCCGTTCTGATCTACTATATTTACAGATGCCTCTGCATAATAATCAAAAAACACACCAAATCGCCGACGTTTGACGAGGCGGGATATAAAAACAGACTGTATAAAAAATGCCGCATACTGTGCGGCGTGGGTATCGCGGCATGCGGCGTATCCGCCGCAGCGGGATTTCTGTTCTCATATTCGGAGCTGTTCCGCTTTGTCGGGCTCTTATGCTTCGGCGCGTACGCGATATATATGTACGTTACCACGACGAAACTCTGCGAGGAGCTTTCAAGATATATATAATGCCGTAGGGGTTCCCCAACGCGAACCGGAGAGCGTTGGGGGTTCCCGTAGGGCAATTCACGCCGTAGGCAATTCACGCCGTAGGCAATTCACGCCGTAGGCAATTCACGCCGCAGGCAATTCACGTGCCGTAAGGCACAATTCATGCGCCGCAAGGCGCAATTCATACCTCAGGGGTTCTCACGATGCGAATTTATGAGCATTGAAGATTCCCGTCAGAGTTCCCCAACGCGAACCGGAGAGCGTTGGGGGGGTTTCCGTTGGGCAATTTATTCCGCATCAATAAAAAACTATATAAAATGAATTGACGCTTACGCGTCATGAATTGGCTTCGCCGTGAATTGACGGCAGAGCCGTCGTGAATTGAGCCGCACATAAAGTGCGGCGCGTTTTTACTTTTGTGATACCAATTTTAAAAACTTCGTATCGTTCATCTGCTCGTTCGTTATATATTTGCCGTTATAGAACAGCGCGTAAGTCGTCACCGGCGTCGGCGCGTTCTGCGCCTCTTCTCTGCTTTGCAGGCGTATCGCTTTGAATTTTATGCCGTTTTCTTTCGCCGTCTGCTCCACTATCGGCACGTATTTGGCGTTGAACGGGCACTGGTACGTGTAGTAAAGCACGAAGCCGTCCTCGTCGACGTGCGGATGCTTTGCGCAGGGCTTGAAGGCAGGCCTGTCCGCGTTTTTGTCAAACGGCAGATACCACAGCTGTATGCCGTTGTCCGCCTCGTCGCAGACGGTAAAGCCTTTATATTTTAAATATTTCGGGTCCGCTAAAAACGGCTTTTTCTTTTCCGAGGATAAAATACACAAGCCTTTTCTGCCCTGTTCTTTACTGTCATTTACGCAGGCGTCAAGCAGATCGTTTGAATATCCGTGACCTTTGAAGGAACCGGACACCCACAGACAGTCTATATACGTATACCCGTCCGCGTCTATCGGGACCCAGGCATGCTCCGCCGGTATATATTCAATAAAGCACTTGCCGCGCTCGACGCTTTTCAAAAACACGAGCCCGTCGTCAAACCGCTCCGATAGCCACGATTTCTTAGACGACACCTGCACGTCCTTATTGTTTGAAATGGCGCAGCATATATGCTCGGTTTCAATATTTTCTTTTGTTACTTTTACGTATTCCATAAAATTCTCCGTATTTAAAATTTTATCATTTGACTAAAGAAATGGAGCGTATATCCATACAGTCTCCGTCAAGAGCTGATTTGAAGAAGTCAAAACGGATGACGTTTAACTGTCCTTTCCAGACCTTCAATGAAGACACCGGAATACGCAGCGTATGGTATTCGCCGTCGCAGGTGAGATCTGCGGACGTGGAATTGCCCGGCTGGGCGTCCATGACCGAGCCGGCGCCGATGAATATTTCCAAAGCCGTCGCGTGGGGAGTATTATCGGTCGACACACGGTAGACGATCTCCACCGCGTCGTAATCTTCGGTCATGACAGGATCCAGGGCGCCCTGGTATACGACTTTGAAGCTGGGGTCCGTCATGTTGGGGTTTGTGTTGTTTGACTTGACCGTAACGCGTATGCAGTCCTCGCCTGCGGTCATCTCGCAGCTGTTGAAGTGCGACAGCACGCTGCGGTCGATATCACGGGAAAAGTCAAGGGACACGTACGTCAAGTCTTCCACGTCTCCGAGCTTAAAGAAGGCGTCAGCCGGATCGTCGGACACTTTGACCGTCACTTTCATGGTGTGGGTGCCGTACTTTACCGTGACCGCCGTTTTTCCCGCGGCGCGGGCGGTGATAACGCCCTTGTCGCTTACGGCGATTATATTTTCGTCGTAATCCGTGTAGGTGACCTTGTCGGGCCCGTCGTTTACGTAATACTCGTTTACGGAGCCGTCGCCTTTGCTGACCCGCACACGTATCTGCGGCCGGTATACGCTTCTCTCGCCAAGATAAATCGTAAAGTTATCAACGGACGGGACGACGGCGGTATTTGTGAGGATCGCTTTCTTTTCGTCCTTCGTCTCCGTGACGGTCACTCGGAAAACGTGCTTCAGGTCCTTGTAGCAGACGGTGACGGAGGTCTTTCCGGCCCCCTTTGCGATCATTTTGCCGTCTTCAAAGCTCACGACGTTTTCGTCGTAGTTTTCCATTGTGACTTCACTCTTGCGCAATGAGATATCCTTGCCGTTTACGTAGCGGTCGCGGAGGTAGAATTTCATGCTCTCCTTGTCTCCCACCGCCATAACGTACAGATCCTTCTGGGTGCGGATCATAGTCCACTCTTCCCAGCCGTATGGTTCTGTCTCACGGGTAATGCCTATGCCCGAGCCGGGTTTGGCTTGCTCCGCCTCAACGTCGTTTCCGTCGGAGGCCGTCAGTGTGATCGTATGTATGCGGGTGTTCCACGCCGCCCAGCCCTCGTCGCCGTAGGCGTAAAGCAGGCGCAGATGATCCGCGTCCTCGGACACTCTTATATGGCCGTCCGGGCGGGAGGAAAGCCCCAGCGCGAAAGGAGAATTGCACGTATGCTCTTTGACGGCGTCCGCCAGCGTGAAGCTCTTGCCGTCAAAGGATTCGTAGACGGCTATCCAGCCGCCGTCGGCTTTGGCAACGCCTATGAATTTGCCCCACTCTTCCACGTACTTGACGTCCATGGAATCTGTGTGACGCTCCATGGTCGCGCCTCGATACTGCAGATCCGCCGGCCAGTTCTCGTTATTTGCGTCGGCGGTGGCAAGCATCAGATATGCTTTCATTGGAGTAGAATAAGTGTAGTAGATATACAGAGTGCCGTCCAGTTCTACAAACGACGGCTCGCCGATGCCCCAGTAGCCGTACGACTGCTCAAAGTAGATCAGAGGAGCGGGCGCGCCGCCCCAGCCCGAGCCGTTCCATTTTTCAAACGGACCGTCGGGGTTTTTCGAGCGGGCGACGAAAATATTGTTGCAGTAGCCGTCGTTATTTAAGGTCGAAGTGTAACCGATATAATAGTAACCGTTGAAAAAGACCGCGCCGGGGTCGCAGCAGGAATGGTCGTCCATGCTGTCGGGTGTGGGGTAAACGACTATCTTTTCGGCGGACCAGGTCTTGCCGTCGTCGGCGGAGCTTCTGTGGGTGATGCGGTCCCATTCGCCGCTGTCTCCGCCCGAAGCGAAGTATGCGTCCACACGGCCGTCGCCGTAGTAAATGTATGAGGGACCGTACCGCCAGCCGCCGTTGCCGTTGCCGGGAAGCTGATAGATATCGTAGCCGTCGTCAAGGAGGGTCAGGTCCGCGACTTTGGAGGTATCGGCAGGATCTTCCTCCGCTGACGTCCCGGTCGTCCCGTCGGGCGCTTCGGTGAAAACCGGGTCCGTTTCGGAGACGGTATCATCGGTAACGTCGGGTGTGCCGGTGCAGGATGCCAGCAGCGAGACAGACGTACAAAGAATCAAAACAATAACGAGAAGCCGTTTCATAAAAAAGTCCTTTCTATATCAAAAAAGTATTGAGGATTTTATATTAAATAGTGAAGTCGAAGATAGATGCTGTGCTATCCCAAATTAAGAATTAAGAATTCAGAATTCAGAGAACAGATCGTCGGCATAGCCGATACCGGTTTTTATTCTTTATTCTTTCTTCTTTATTCTTTATTCCTTAAGACGGGCGATCAATGATCGCCCCTACAAGCGGGTCGTCGAGTCGCCGCCCCCTACGTTGCTGTGCCCCTCAATCTCGTCGGAGATTGAGGGAGGGGACAGGGGGGTATGGGGGGTGGCGAGGCTTGCCGAGCCGTGAGGGGTGGGAAACCACCCATGAATCGTCGGCGCAGCCGACACCGGTTTTTATTCTTTATTCTTTATTCTTTCTTCTTTATTCTTTATTCTTTACGGACGACCAATGGTCGCCCCTACATTGATTTGTTTTATGCGGACGACCAATGGTCGCCCCTACGTCTGAATTTTTAATTCTGAATTCTTAATTTTTTTACCACCCGAATTTCTCGTAATTCGGCTCGACTACGGTCTTGTTGTATTCCATTCCGCCGGGGAAATTCGCGCTTTTGAGGATGCCGGGGGTTATGCCTTTTTCAAGCAGTTTTTCCACCGCCACGCTAGTTATGCTCCACATTATATAGTCCGACGCTATGCCGGAAGCGGCGCCGAATTTCGCCTCTATACCCGGCACGTCTATCATCGCCTCGGCGGCGGGCGCGCAGTTGTCTATCGTGACCGTCGCTATCTCGTACAGTTTTTTGCCGGACGGATGCACGGGGTCGACCTGAGCCGCGTACTCCATTGACGTGAAGGCTATGACTTTTATACCGAGCTGAACCGCCTCGTACGCCAGATCGACTATCTTTTTCGTTCTGCCGGAAACGGAGCTTAAAAACAGCACGTCGCCGGGGCGGAAATTCGACTGTGTGAGCGCGTATCTCGCCGCCGCTCCCTGCGCGTCGTGACCGAGATCGGAATTGTCGCGCGCTCTGGCGTCGTTTTCGATCTTCAGATCATAGCTGAAATGCTTATAGAATATCGGGCCGCCGCCGCGGTAAATGGAATCCATCTCCATACTGTGGCAAATGCTTGATAAGAATATGCAGCCGCCGTTCGCCACGCTTTCCGCGACGATTTCTCCGGATTTTATTATGTTCTCCGTCTGCGTGTCTCTTACCTTTTTAAATAATTCGTCTATCGATTCTCTGTATCTGTCAAGCAGCATTTTTTATATCTCCTTATTTATTTTCATTTATATCATACCTGAATTCCGGGTAGCGCTCCGCCAGCGTTTTTGCGTCGCTTTCATCAAAGCTGCCGGTACGCTTTATTTTATGAAGCGCAAGGACGCCTAAGATCGGCTCTATTTGCGGTATTATTATTTCTCTGTTCCCTACGGTCTTTTTGAATTCCTCAAAGAAGACCGGGTTGATTCGCCATATACTGCCGCAGACCGTCAGCGGCACGCCGTCGTCTATATAGTTGCTTTCTATGAGATACCGCATCTGTTCGCCCGCGAGCCTGCCGGCTTCTTTTACTATGGACAGAGAAACTTCGTCTCCTTCAGCGGCGGTTTTTATGACAAGCGGCGCGAATCCCGCGACGTGCGTGACCGGCGATATATCCGGTTTTGAATATATCGAAAATATCGCCGCCTGCAATTCTTCTCTGCCGGAAAAGCCGAGCTTCTGCGGTATTTTATCCGTCAAAGCCGTATGTTCTCCGCGCCCTTCTCTGTCGCGTATGGCGGCGATGAAAGCGGACCTGCCTATGTAGTAGCCGGAGCCCTCGTCCGCGACCGCGGCGCCGTAACCGCCGGTAAACAGTTTTCTGCCGTTTATGCGTGCAAAAGACGTAGCGCCCGTTCCGCACAGGGAAAGCAGTCCGTCGCCGAAAATCCCCGCCGCGGCAAGCCCCATATCAAGCTCGCCCGTGACTTTCACGTCCTTTACCGTGCAGACGCGGCCGAGCTTTTCTATGACCGACGCCTCGTATGTGCCGTTTATTTCCTCTACCGTTTTGCCGGCAAGCTGCAGGCCCTGTATAAGCTCTTTCAAATGCAGATCGACAAGCGAGGCGTTGTTAGTATTTGAGCGGAGACTGCCGCCTACGCAGACGGATATGCGGTTCAGCTCTTCATCGTAAAGTATCGCGGCGGTCTTCGTGCCGCCGTTGTCAAGCGCAAGATAGTATTTCATATTCACATATAAAAGATGTTGTCTTTGTATTCTTCAAATATCGCCGCGTTGTGCTCGTCGCCGCCGTCAAGGTTCGCGCTCATGAGCACGGGCGGGACTATGCCGTCCTGTATCATTTTGTTCACCGCGTCTATGACAAGCGCGTTTATCAGCGCCGCTCCGACCGCGGTGGAAGTCGGGCCTATTTTCTCCGGCAATCCGTCTACAGTAACTGCGGCGTCACCTGCTTCGCCCTTGTTGTCTATAACTATATCGCACACCTCAAACAGACGCTTTCCGCCGGGATGACGCGAGCTTACCGCCTTTGAGTATTTCAGATTCGTTATACATACCGTCTTTACGCCGCGCTCCTTTGCCGTAAGCGCCATTTCAACCGGCACGGTATTCCTGCCGGAGACGGAGTGGATGATAAGCAGATCGCCTTTTTTGATATTGTTCTTTTCAAATATAGTTCTGCCTATGCCGGATACTCTTTCAAGCGCGCTCGTCATCGTTATCGGACGCGTATTGAGCATCATCGCCGGGAAAAATATGGGGTTTATGACCGCTAAACCGCCCGTGCGGTAAAACACCTCTTCCGCCAGAATTCCGGCGTGCGAGCATCCGAAAACGAACACGTTGTTTTTTTCTTCGACCGTCTTCGCAAGCCACTTTGCCGCTTCGGCTATAACGTCGCTCTGCTCCTCATACGCCGCTTTTACGGTATCTGCAACTATGTTTATATAATCTCTTCCGTCCATGATCTTCTCCCGTGTTTTTTATAATAAGATAATACCACAAAAAAAGAAAAAAATCAATATATAAAAAGAAATCCGCGGTGTCTTACCGCGGATATTATTCTGTTTTATGCCGGATTCAGTCGTCGTCCGATATCTTTCCGTGCAGAGTTTCCGATTCGGCACCCCTGTTGCCGTAATCGCCGCCGTAATACTTGCCGTAGCCGTATTTGCCGTATCTGCCGTAGCCGTACTTGCCGTAGCTGCCGTAGTAACCGGACGTTTTTTTGTTTACGTCGTTCAAAACGAAGCCGATTATCTTTGCGTCAACTTTTTTGAGCGTGTCAACGGCGTCGCCGACGTTGCGCTTGTTGTCTACTCCGGCGCGGACGATGAAGATATAGCCGTCCACCTTCTGCGCGAGAAGAGCCGCATCGGACACGAGGTTTATAGGCGGCGTGTCGATGAAAATGTAATCGAACTTTTCGGAGCACGCTTCAAGCACCTTGTCAAAACGTGTCGAGCAAAGAAGCTCCGCGGGGTTGGGCGGAACGCTGCCCGCCGGGATAAGGCAAAGATTCTTCGTTGACGTGGCGATTATCGGTATATCCTTCGTCAGCCTTGCCAGAACGTCCGAGAGGCCTACGTCTTTTTTGATGCGCAGAGCCTTTTTAACCGACGGATGGCGCATGTCCGCGTCTATTATAAGAACGCTTTTGCCGAGCTGCGCAAACGAGATTGCT
>JAEEGW010000112.1 GCA_016280525.1 Clostridiales bacterium | reverse complement strand
TCGATGTGGAACAACTTTCCGCTGATCCACGAAGCGTGCCGCAGACTGCAGAAGGTGGTCATAGAAAACAAGGATTTCGAGAAGCTCATAAAGCAATATGACCGTCCGGAATCCTTCTTTTATTGCGATCCGCCGTATTACGAAACCGAAAACTATTACGAAGACGTAGGTTTTACGGAAAAGGATCACGAAAGGTTGGCAAACTGCCTGTGCAGCATTCAGGGAAAGTTTTTGCTTTCCTATAACGACTGCCCACAGATACGCGATTTGTATTCCAAGCCGGGTATCATGATCGAAAGCACAAGCAGGTTGGACAACATCGCCCAGAGATACGAAGCCGGCAAACAGTACAGCGAGCTTCTAATCTCGAATTACGACACCGCCGAATGGCTCGAAAGCTGCAGACAAATGTCGCTCTTCGATCTGTTCGAGGAAAGCACAGAAATACTGAAAGGAAGAAAATTTGTATGGAAACAGGAAAAGTAACGCTCACATTTACACTCACGCCCGGGGAACTTCTGGCTTTACTCGACGAAGTCAAAGGCAAGGTTGCCGAAAGGATCAGCAAGATCGACTGGAAGAAAGAGCTTGAAAAAAGACTCACGGACGAAATTGAAGAAGAACTCGAAGACGCGTACGACGACGGCTTCGACGACGGATACGACGCGGGATACGCGGACGGATATATGAAAGCAAAAAAGGAGGCAGCTCACAATGGAAAAAACGCTTAAAATTCTCGGCAAAAGAGGCAGAATCACTATCCCCTTTGAAATCAGACAGAGACTCGGTTTCAGGCAGAACGACATTCTCTCGTTTATGGATAACGGATACGATACCGTTACTGTAAAGCGCGAAGCACTCTGCACACACTGCGCGGACGATCTTTTTGACGAGCCGCTTGACAAGCCTGATGATGAGGAAACCCTGCTCGATTTTCTCGACAGCCTTTCTCTCTCGGAACAGAGGGCTGCACTAATTCATCTGTCCGTAAAATGGGCGGAAGCGGAAGGAGCTAAATCCTATGGACGTTGAACTCCATCCGCCTGTAGAACCGTCCGCCGTTATCCCCGAATCGTATATGGAAAACTACGAGGACAAGCTCCTTATTCTTAAGCCGAGCGCTCTGAAAGAAGAATACCGGCACGAAGAATTCCAGTATTTCTATGCGGAAGCCGGATTCGGATGCGATCCGTCGAAAGGCGGCACAAAGGTGTTCGGGAGGTTCCTTATCGACGGCGAGGACGCGGCTTTCAGAAGATATAACTTCTACGGCATTGCCGACGAGAACAAGCTGCCGGATTGGGCTAAGGAAAAACTGCAGCAGATGACAGCGCCGAAGAACGACGCGCTGGCAGAGCCGAAAGCTTCTATGTGAGGACGGTGATCGGATGAAAGGATATATGATAGGTTTCGCGGTCTCAAGAAACGGGCTGACGTCGGAAATAAAGTGTCCGTGTGATGAAAAAGACATCAGTCGCGTTCAAGATGACCTTGATATTCCGTATAATACTGACACTCGTGTAACGGTTGTAGGCGTGGATTCGGACATAGAACAACTCTCTGTTCTAGAAGGTCAGGAAATCGATCTTGATTTTCTGAATCTGCTCGGACGGCTTATGTATGGAATGGACGTAGGTGAATACGAACAGTTCCGCATCGGCTTATACCACGAGTGCCCTTCAGCTCTTAAAGATATCATCAACATTGCCGTTTCCACAAGCCGTTATTCTATTATCGATCCAAATGACCTTCACAAGTCTGGACTTGACCACGAATGTGATGTTCGCGGCGGTATTCCTACAAGTGAGGTTGATATAACCGATTACTCAACAATCGGCAAGCAGCTTCTTGAATCCGGAAAGTGCCAGAAAACACCTTATGGTCTGCTCTATGTAAACGAAGAAAATCCGGTCGAATCCTTCTTTGACGGTAAACACATGCCCGCTTATTACGATTGTGATTTCGAGGTTGCTGTTGCACTCGTCGATGGAGAAAATGAGGACTTTGTTTTTCTTCCTTGTTCTGACGCTGAACTTCAAAGGTCGGCGAACAGACTTGGCGCTTCGTTTCCGTATGATTTGAAAGTCCGAATTGATGACACTCCTTATCATAACAACGATCTCATCTACGGGCTTATGAAAAAAGCGGACGTTTATACCCTAAACAAATTTGCCAGGCTCATAGACGGTTTTGATGATGACGAAAACGAGAAATACGTCTCGGTTGTTTCGTATGTTGATCGGATGTTCAAAGATTTCGGAGGGCTTGGAAGCCTTGACGCCGCAACAAAGCTTGGCGGGGTTCTGGACGCATTCACATATATTCCTGAAGCGAAAGACGATTATGAACTTGGTCACAGCATTTTCAGTGAGCATCTTGTAGATGAAGAACTGGAGCCTTACGTTGATTTTACACGACTCGGAGAAGATACCAGAAATAACGAAAACGGATATTTCTCTGACAATGGGTATATCGGGCTTAATGATGGTGAGGCACTAAGAACGCAGATGGCACAAAAACACACTGATGGTATGGGAGGTTTGACATGAGAATCAAAGTGTATCAGGTGAACGGCGAACTTGACCGTCATCGTACAAAATTCAGAGATTATGACAGCGTATTGAAAGAAGCCGGACGAGTCGATCCGAGCGTTTACAAAACCGTTTTTGACGGCGACGTTGATTGCAAGAATCTCGAGGAAGTCTTCAATCTGCTGAACACAAATCATCCGTCGGCATATCAGGGTCATTCTCTTTCAGTCAGCGACGTGGTCAAGGTGTGTGACAGTCAGGAAGGAAACACGGAACCCGGCTTCTATTTCTGCGACACTATCGGATATCGGTCACTCGCCGAGTTTGACGATGCAAAATCTGAACCGTTACACGGTAAAAAAATGGTGATCGTAGAACCGCACAAACCGGCGTATGAAGCGCTGGTCGAAGACAGCCTCGAATCCCTTCAGCGTGCTGTCAAAGGGTATATCGAAATAACGTATCCCTTTGACGATAACGCTATGGTAATCGGCAACGAGGAGGCAAAGCTCATCGGGATGGAAGGAAACCGGCGCGTGAACGGCTCGGTTTACGCCGGTCCGCTGCTGATTGCTGCAGATGACGGCGAGGGCGGGACTGCAGATCTGACCGACGAGCAGGTCGAACGGTATAAGCAGATGTTTTCAATACCGGAGGACATTTCTCCGGAAGAGGTAGAAGCCGACACCGGCTTCTTCATCGCCGGATGGTCATATTAACGGAATTCAGAGTCTGATATAAAAGTCAGGCTCTCTTTTCATATCATCACGAAAAGGAGGTACACCATGAAGATCGACGCGAAGATCACAAAAACCCTTTCCATAGGCAACGTGAAAGCAATCGCCGACGTCACCCTTGACGATTCGGTCGTTATTCACGGAGTCAAGCTCATTGACGGAAAAAGCGGTACGTTCGTATCGATGCCGAGCGACAAGTGGCAGGACAAAGACGGTAATTACAAGCATACCGATATCGTCCATCCCACCAACGCCGACACGAGAAGCGCCCTGTTTCACGCTGTAGAAAACGCCTATCAGACGTTCTCGCAGACCGCCGCTGAAGCACCCACGGACATCAATATGTGATGTCAAAAAAGCAACCCCCAAAAAACAAAAAAACAAAGAAAGAACGAGGTAATCAAAATGAAGAAACTTTGGAACAAAATCAAAGACAAGGCAAACGAAATCGCTATCCGCACGAAGACCGCAGTAGACAATGCGAAAGCTGAAGGCTACGTTGACAGCGGCGTCAAAATCCTGATTGCCGTGGTCATCGGCGCACTCCTGCTCGCAGGTCTCTACGCGCTCTTCAACACCACGATCATGCCCACCGTCACCTCTAAGGTGCAGGGTCTGTTCAACTACTCCGGCAAATAATACCGGATAAACAAATCTGTAAAACAAAATAAAGAAAGAACGAGGTATTCAAAATGAGAAAGCTTTTTAACAAAATCAAGGACAAGGTCAACCAGATCGCCATCAACGCCAGAACTGCCGTCGACAACGCGAAGGCTGAAGGCTACGTCGACAGCGGCGTCAAAATCCTGATTGCCGTGGTCATCGGCGCTCTCCTGCTCGCAGGTCTCTACGCTCTCTTCAACACCACTATCATGCCTACCGTCACGACCAAAATCCAGCAGCTCTTCAACTATAAGGGCTAAGC
>JAEEGW010000111.1 GCA_016280525.1 Clostridiales bacterium | reverse complement strand
GACAGATACGCGATCTCGCTTTGAAGACGTTTTACGGCTTCCGCGTCGGCATCGTCTGAAAACAGATCTGACGGGTCTTCCGCTTCCGCGATCATATCGAGCGATATGCCGACCGCGTTTTTTGATGCGTCGCGATAATAATTTGCGAGCGCATTATGCGCGACCGTCCATATAAATTTTCCCGCGTCTTCTATGTCGTCGCGCAGAAGCAGAGCGCGGTAGGCTTTCAGGATAATATCCTGCGACAGATCCTCCGCGTCGTGTATGCTTTTGCACCGTTTCAGCGCAAAACCGAAAACGGGTTTCAAATATTCGGTTATGATTTTCTCGGCGTTTTCTCTGTTCACTTGTTTTTACCTCTGTGAATGCATTCACCCATATAGACACAAAAAACCGAAAAGGTTGGTATTTATTATTTTTTTGCCGACGAATTTTTCCGGCGGCGGTTTTAATTTATAATTTTTTCGATTTTAAGCAGTTTTTCTTTTATATCGAGTCCTGCGGCGTAGCCTGTGAGTGAGCCGTCCGAGCCTATCACTCTGTGACACGGAATTATTATCGCTATAGGGTTGCGGTGGACCGCGCCGCCTATCGCCTGCGCGGACATTCGTTTTATACCGCGGCGCACGGCTGTTATCTTCGCTATTTCACCGTAGGTCATGGTCTGCCCGTATGGGATGGTGAGCAAAATACCGCACACCTCTTTACAGAACGGCGTCACGTTCAGCCTTATCGGCGGCTTAAAATCGGGAATACCGCCGCTGAAATAAATATCAAGCCAAAAGACCGTTTTCTCAAGAGCCGGAATACCGGCGCAGGACGTATATCCGGCGTTTACCGGGCTTCCGAAACTCACCCCGGTAAGATACTCCCCATCGCTTTGCAGCGCCAGAGCACCAAGCGGGGAATTATATTGAATTAAATAACTTCTTCTCATTTCATCAATTACTTCAAACTCACTGTTTAATAATCTTTAAAACTGATTATATCAAATCACATGTGATATGTCAAGATAAAAAAAAGATTCACTATTCTGACGTTCGGCACACAAACGTCCTGCTTGCGCCGATCTGCGACAAAAACCGACTGAAACAAGGATTTTTCCTTACCTCAGCCGGTTTTTATTTACTGTCCTTTAGAGCACCACGCTCAGACAGGATATTTTTTGCTGCTTTAGCCGCGCGCGGGTGTCCCCCCACCGCACCGCGCGCTTTTTTCTTATCAAAAAAGGAAAACACTATTGCGTAATTGCAATATATGTGATATAATATGATCAACAACCGAAAGGATGGTAAATTATGAAACTTGATCCGCTTTTTTGCGACAATCTGATATTTGCCGAAAACAAGCCGGTAAGGGTGTTCGGCGAAGGGGAAGGCGACGTTACGGTGAGCTTTAACGGGAGCGCGAAGACCGTACGGTCAAAGGACGGCAGGTGGCTTGCGGAGCTGCCGGCGTGCGAGCCCGGCGGACCTTACGAGCTTGAGATAAGCGCCCTTGATTTTCACAAAGTCATAAAAAACGTCTACGTCGGCAGAGTTTATCTGATAGCCGGGCAGTCCAACGCCGAGTTCAGGCTCTGCGAATCCGACGAGCCGGAGACGGGTTACATGAGTGACGAGCTTCTGCGAAATTATTTCGTATGCCGCCCGTGGATACCCGAGGACGTTTTCGCTCCCGGCGACGGCTGGCGGGTTGCCGAAAAAGACGCGGTCGGTCAGTGGTCGGCTATAGGCTATCTTGCCGGGCGCGCGCTGCGGCGTGAAACGGGACTTGCGATCGGTACGGTATCGTGTTATCAGGGCGCGTCGATCATAGAATCATGGATGCCGGCGGAAGAGGTGGCGAAATTCGGCTTGAAAGAAAACGAGCTTATGATAGACCACACCTACCCGGAATATACGGCGTGGAACAAGGGCGGGATAATATATGATTCAATGCTTTCAAAGCTGTTTCCGTTCTCGTTTTCCGGCGTTATCTGGTACCAGGGCGAAAGCGACACGACTGCGGCGGAAGGCGCGGTGTACGACAAAGAGCTTTGCCGGCTGATGCAGATAATGAGAGAGGGTTTTGCCGACCCCGAGCTGTACTTCGCAATAATCCAGATAGCGGATTTTGACGGCAGAAAAGAGTACGACCCGGAGGGATGGATATCAATACAAAAAGCGCAGGAAAGAGCGGTGGAGGCGGATGAATTCTCGTCCCTCGTCATATCACGCGACGTCTGCGAGAGCTCCGGCATACATCCGGTCAAGAAGACACAGCTGTCCGAGCGCGCGGCAAAAGTGTTTTATTAAGGTGAAAATATGATACAGGATCTTCATTCACATACTTATTATTCGTTCTGCGGCAAGGACGCCCCGGAGGCGATAGTCGAGGCGGCGATCACCGGCGGGCTTGACACTTTCGGCATTTCCGACCACAATTACGGCGTCGGTTACGGCAGGTTTGACGTGTTTCTTTCGCCCTCAGCTGAGGCGCTTCACGGCACGTACGAGCGCACGCTGAGACGGTATTACGATCACATAAATCTCGTACGCGAAAAGTATAAAGACAAAATTGACGTAAAGCGCGGGATAGAACTCTGCACGTTGTACGACGGTAACGGTTTCAAGGTGCACCATCTGCCGGACGACGCGGATATTTCATATTACGACTACTGTCTTATAGAGAATCTCGATCATCCTATATCCGTCACGAAAGGCGACGTTTTCGCTTACGCGAAGCGCTGCGGCACGCCGCTTGTCGGCATTGCGCACACGGACCTTTTCGCGCATATCAAAGCGAGAGGGAAAGACCCATTTGAATATTTCTGCCGCATGGCTGAGGAAAATATCTTCTGGGAGATGAACGTAAGCTACGACCCGACGCACAATTTCCGGGTTCACGCATATATGCTCGATTTCTTTGCGGACGAGGAGAAGCAGGACATCGTAAGAAGATCCGGCGCGCGCGTTTCCGTCGGCTTTGACGGGCACCGCGTGGAAGACTATCTGCCCGACCGCGTCCGCGATTTTAACGAAAAGCTGACCGCTATGGGCATAAAAAAGCCGTTTGAAGAATAAAGAAGATATAATAAAAGCGGACGGCCGCCGGCCGTCCGCTTAAAGTGAAAACAAACTCCCTCAGTCATCCGGGAACGATCCCGGATGACAGCTCCCCCGAAGGAGGAGCCTTAATTTGCCTCCCTCCTTGAGGGCGCGACGCGTTAAGAAAACTCCACAGTGTGGAGTTTTTAGCGAGGGGTTCCCCGAAAAGCGACTGAGCTTTTTGGGGTTTACCGGCAAGCGGTGAAGCAATCTATGATTGCGAACCGGACGGTGTCAACGGCAGGGGTTCCCCGACGCGAACCTGAGAGCGTCGGGAATTCCTGTAAGTTGACGGAAGGAGTTTTTTTAAAATACTTTTCCTGCAACAAAAAGCGGACGACCGCCGGCCGTCCGCTTTTTGTTTTGTTATTTTATGCCGCGGTATCGGGTTCAGCCTCTGTATCCGCGAGAGTTTCGATCACGAGATCGTCGTTTGTTTTATCCGCTTCCGTTACGTCGGTCTTATCCGCATCACCCGCGGCTATGACTTCTTCCGCGTGATCTTCGCAGATCTTGCACATACGAGTTTTTCCGCTGTCCGCCGAGTTGCCGGTGTTGACGTCCGTATCCGGTTTATCCTTGATATAACGGCAGTCTCTGTAACCGTGGTAAACCGTTCCGCTGTCCGTCCAGCAGACGTTGTCTATGCCGGCGCTGGCAAGGACTTCTTCCTGTGATACGGGATTCCAGTCTATGCCGAACAAAACGCCTATCAGAAGCGCGGCAGCCGCGGCTATGACCGCAATTATCTTGGACTGCTTGGAGGCTTTTTTATCCGTCAGAGCAAATATGATGAACGGGATGAACGCAAGCGCCGCCATGATGACGCCGAAATTGTTGCGCAGCCAGAATCCGACCTTGTTCTTTTTCGAGCCGGGATCGAGATGGTTGCCCTTTTTCCAGAGCAGAGAACCGATCACCACTAAGATCAGATCAAGTCCGAGACATACGAGCCAGCTTATCGTCCAGCCGGGGTTTTCCACCGTGAAGCTGAACTGCACCTTCAGCGTGAACATCAGTATCGCCATTACCTCAAAGCCTATGGCAAGCAGCCAAAGGATAATCGCAACGATGCGGTAAGGCATGGCGTTTTTCTTCGTTGCCGCAAGGAATTCTTCCTGGGTTATGCGTGAACTTTCGCCTTTCGTCGCTTTTTTGGACGCTGTCTTTCTTGCCGTTTCAAGAGCT
>JAEEGW010000110.1 GCA_016280525.1 Clostridiales bacterium | reverse complement strand
GTCGGTACGGTAACGGAGATATACGATTATCTCCGTCTTATATTTGCGCGCATAGGGATCCCGCACTGTCCCGTCTGCGGCAAAGAGATACGTATGCAGACGACGGACACGATAATATCAAAAATATTATCGCTTGCACCCGGCACGCGTTTTGAGGTCTGCGCTCCCGTCGTCCGCGGCAAAAAGGGCATGCACAAAAAAGTGTTTGAGGACGGCAACAAAGCCGGCTACGCCAGAGTCCGCGTTGACGGGAATATGTACGATATTACAGAAGACATAGAGCTTGACAAAAATATAAAGCACAATATTGAAATAATAGTTGACCGTCTTATTATGAAAGACGGCATAAGGCCGCGCCTTGCCGATTCAGTTGAGAGCGCGCTGAAATTGGCAGATGGCAATCTGCTTATAAGAGTTTCGGGCGAAGAAGAGCAGACCATGAGCTTTTCGCAGAATTACGCCTGCGAGGAGCACGGCATCAGCTTCGGCGAGCTGCAGCCGCGTATGTTTTCTTTCAACGCTCCGTACGGCGCGTGCGAAAAATGCAGCGGCCTCGGCATGAGCCTCACCATTTCACCCGATAAGATAATCCCCAACAGAAAACTGTCTCTGCGGGAGGGCGCTATCGCGGTAAACGGCTTCAAATCTCTTGACGACGAAACGTGGTCCGGTCCTTTGTACGAAGCGGCGATGAAGCAGTTCGGTGTAGACCTTGACACGCCTATAAAAGAATATTCAAAAGAAGCGTATCATGCGCTGATGTACGGCACCGGCTCTCAGCTTTATACGATAGACAGATATTTTGACAAGCTTGCACACCATCAGACCGTGCCTTTCGCCGGCGTCATACCGACGATAGAGAGCAGAAGAAACAGCTATCCCGACTATTACGAGCAGTTTACTGAGGAGATACCGTGCGAGGCATGCCACGGCATGCGCCTCAAGCCCGAAATTTTGAGCGTCACCGTCGGCGGCAAGAACATACACGAGATATGCGCGATGTCCGTCTCCGACTGCCTTGACTTTTTCGAGCGTATAGAGTTTGACGAAACGGAATGGCAGATAGCGCGCGAGATAGTTAAGGAAATAAAGGCAAGGCTCGGCTTTTTGAAGTCCGTAGGTCTTGAATATCTTACGCTTTCGCGCAAAGCCGGCTCGTTATCCGGCGGCGAAGCGCAGAGGATAAGGCTCGCGACGCAGATAGGCTCGTCCCTCGTAGGCGTTCTGTATATCCTCGACGAGCCGAGCATAGGTCTTCATTCCCGTGACAACGGCAAGCTTATAGCGACGTTAAAAAAACTGCGCGATCTCGGCAACAGCTTAATCGTCGTTGAGCACGACGAGGAAACGATGCTTGAATCCGACTATATCATAGACGTCGGACCCGGCGCGGGCGTACACGGCGGTCAGATAGTCGCCGCGGGCACGCCCGATGAGATAAAGCAGAACGAAAACTCGCTTACCGGTCAGTATCTGTCGCACAAAAAGACTATTCCCGTACCCGAAACAAGAAGAGCGGGCAACGGCGGTATCTTACGCGTGATAGGCGCAAAAGAGCATAACTTAAAGAACATAAACGTGGATTTTCCGCTTGGCTGCTTTATCTGCGTCACCGGCGTTTCCGGCTCCGGCAAATCGTCGCTCGTAAACAGCATACTGGCTAACGCATTATTGCGCGAGCTGAACGGCGCGTACGCCATACCCGGCGCGCACGACGAGATAGAGGGAATGGAACAGCTTGACAAGGTCATAGTCATAGACCAGAGCCCGATTGGCAGAACGCCGCGCTCCAACCCCGCGACTTATACCGGACTTTTTACGGAGATAAGAAATCTTTTCGCTGCCACGAGAGAAGCGAAAATACGCGGCTACAGCTCAGGCAGATTTTCGTTCAACGTCAAGGGCGGGCGCTGCGAGGCGTGCGAGGGCGACGGCGTAAAGAAGATAGAAATGCACTTTCTGCCGGACGTTTACGTCAAGTGCGACGTCTGCCGCGGCAAACGCTACAACGCGGACACGCTTGAAGTCAGATACAAAGACAAAAACATTTACGACGTGCTTGAAATGACGGTCGAAGAAGGCGTTGAATTTTTCTCGGCGGTGCCGAAAATAGCCTCAAAGCTGAAAACGTTATATGAAGTAGGTCTCGGATATATAAAGATCGGTCAGTCGTCAACAACGCTTTCCGGAGGCGAGGCGCAGAGAGTCAAGCTGGCGACGGAGCTTTCGCGCCGTCCCACGGGAAAGACCGTGTATATACTTGACGAGCCGACTACGGGTCTTCACGCGGACGACGTCAAAAAGCTGATAACGATCCTTCAGCGTCTGACCGATTCCGGAAATACCGTCATAGTTATCGAGCACAACCTCGATCTTATCAAAAACGCGGATTATATCATAGATTTAGGTCCCGAGGGCGGCGACAACGGCGGTACGGTTATAGCCACCGGCACGCCTGAGCAGGTCGCGGAAAATGAAAATTCTTTTACCGGTCAGTATCTTAAAAAGGTGCTCAAACAAAGATGAAAACGCCGGATCTGTTCATAGCCGACAGATGTTTCGTCGGCAAAATGCTTATCAAAGGCATTTACCAGACCGGCAAGCGCAGGTTGATACGCGACAATACCGAAAGATCGGACGAGCTTACGCTCAGGCGCGAATACGGCAACAAATATGACGAATTCGCCGTCGCAGTTTACGACAGATACGACAATAAGATCGGTTATCTTGAAAAGAACGAAAACGAAGAGACCGCGTTTTATATGGACAAAGGCCAGGAGTGCGTCGCGGTCGTAGCC
>JAEEGW010000015.1 GCA_016280525.1 Clostridiales bacterium | reverse complement strand
CTTGCCATTCTGGGAGAAAACGGCTCCGGCAAGACGACGCTCATGAACATGATCTCGGGCATTTACCGCCCGGACGAGGGAGAGATATACATCAAAGGCGAGCCTGCCGTCATAAATTCGCCCAAGGACGCGTTCGCGTACGGCGTCGGTATGGTCCATCAGCATTTTAAGCTGATAGACGTTTTTACCGCGGCGGAAAATATAGTTTTAGGCATAGACACGGAGAAATACAATCTCAAGGAAGCCACGCGCCGTATTAAAGAGATCTCGGACAAATACGGTTTTGACGTAGACCCTTCCAAAAAGATATACAATATGTCCGTGTCAGAAAAGCAGAAAGTCGAAATAATCAAGGTTCTTTACCGCGGCGCCGATATACTTATACTCGACGAGCCGACGGCGGTGCTCACGCCGCAGGAGACGGAAAAGCTTTTCAACGTCATACGTCTTATGCGGGAAGACGGAAAGTCCATAATGATAATCACGCACAAGCTGCACGAGGTCATGGCTATATCGGACAGGGTGGCGGTCTTGCGCAAGGGCGAGCATATCGCCACGGTAGACACCGCAAGCGTCACGGAATCCGAGCTTACGGATATGATGGTGGGACAGAAGGTATCGCTTGACATAGGCCGCTCCGAGCCGAAAAACACGATCGACCGCCTTATTATAAAAGGTCTTAACATGAAGAACGCGGACGGCGTGACGGTGCTTGACGATATTGAATTCACCGCAAAGTCGGGCGAGATACTCGGCATCGCCGGCGTTGCCGGAAGCGGCCAACGCGAGCTGCTTGAAACGATAGCGGGTCTGCGTATACCGACGTCGGGCGAGATAACGTATATCGACCCGGCTGACAACAACGCCGTTGACCTCCGTAAAAAAACGCCCATGCAGATACGCGATCTCGGCGTGCGTCTGTCGTTCGTTCCCGAGGACAGGCTCGGCATGGGACTCGTCGGCAATATGGATATAATAGACAACATGATGCTCCGCTCATACAAAGGCGGCAGATCCATGTTTTTAGACAGACAGCCGTCCAAAACGCTGGCGGAACGCATAATCAAAAGCCTTGAGGTAGTGACGCCCAGCGCGAACACGCCGGTAAGACGGTTATCCGGCGGCAACGTGCAGAAAGTCCTGGTAGGACGCGAAATATCGTCCGCGCCGTCCGTTCTTATGGCGGCGTATCCGGTAAGAGGACTTGACATAAACTCGTCTTATACGATATACAACCTGTTGAACGAGCAGAAGGAAAGCGGCGTCGCCGTCATATTCGTCGGTGAAGACTTGGACGTTCTGCTTGAGCTGTGCGACAGGATAATGGTAATATGCGGCGGAGCCGTCACGGGCATAGTTGACGCGCGCACCGCCACAAAAGAAGGCGTGGGCCTGCTTATGACGACAAGAAAGAAAGGAGCGGAACAATGAATAGCGAAGCTGTAAAAAAACCGGCAAAAACGCCGCTTCTCGTCGTTTCAAAGCGTGACGCTCTTCCGTTAGGCAAAAGGATACTCATCCGCGCCGCCGCGCTCGTTTCCGCGATAGTGATATGCGCGCTGATAATCCTTATAGTAGGCAAGGCAAATCCGTTTCTCGTGTTCGCCGCAATGTTCCGCGGGTTCTTCATAAACATCCTGCCGTCCGTATACAGCGTTTCAATCCTTCTCGGCATATCGCTTGCGGTCACACCGGCGTTCAGGATGAAATTCTGGAACATAGGCGCGGAGGGTCAGGCGCTCGTCGGCGCACTGACGACCGCTATAATAATGATAGTTCTCGGCGGCAAGCTGCCGGACCCGGTCGTGACGGTCATAATGCTCGTAGGCGCGGTCGCCGCGGGTATGCTGTGGGGCGTCATCCCGGCGGTGTTCAAAGCTCAGTGGAGAACGAACGAAACGCTTTTCACGCTTATGATGAACTACATAGCGATAGAGGGCGTCAACCTACTGCTTGAGATATGCGGCGGTCCGTCGCACGTCGTAGGCAGATCGCTTCTTGCAAACGGACGTCTGCCTTCGCTGTTCAACGAGCCGTATATCATCCCGATAGCGGTCGCTTTGATACTCGCCGTTGTTATGTTCTTCTATCTGCGGCAGAGCAAGCAGGGTTACGAGATATCCGTCGTGGGCGAAAGCGAAAACACGGCGAAATACATAGGCATAAACGTAAAGAAAGTAATCATCCGCACAATGGCGATATCCGGCGCGATATGCGGCCTTATAGGATTTCTGATAGTCGGCGGCGTTGACTACGGCATAACCACCACGACGATAGGCGGCCGCGGATTTACCGCTATCATGGTATCGTGGCTGTCCAAATTCAACCCGTTCATCATGATACTCACGTCGTTTATGATAGTGTTCTTGGAAAAAGGCGCGAATTCCGCGGCGAGTAAGTTCAGCCTGATAGACGCGAACTTCTCAAACGTTTTGATAGGTATAATCCTGTTCTTCCTCATAGGCTGCGAATTCTTCCTTGAATACAGGGTCCAGCTCGGAAAAACCTCAAAGGAGGTGCAGAAATGAGCTTTGCTAACATGATCTTCTACGCCATACAGTTCGGCACCGCGCTGCTCTTCGGCGCGACGGGTGAGATAATAACGGAGAAATCCGGCAACCTGAACCTCGGTATCCCCGGCATCATGTACGGCGGCGCGGTAGGCGGCGTTGTGGGCGGATTTATTTACCAGAGCACCGGCCACGCCATACCCGCGGTATCTATCATAATTTGTCTGTTATCTTCCATGATCGGCTCGCTTCTGATGTCTTTGATCTACTGCTTCTTGACGGTAACGCTTCGCGCGAACCAGAACGTCACCGGTCTTACGCTTACGATCTTCGGCAACGGTCTGGCAAACTATCTCGGCGCCACGCTCGTTAAAAGAGTCGGCGGCTCGACCGCTACGTCGCTTAACATAACGGAGACTTCAAACTTCTTCACCGCTTCTCTTCCGTTTGCGGACAAGCTCGGCTGGTTCGGCAAGATATTCTTGTCTTACAGCTTTATGACGTATCTTGCAATAGCAATAGCGCTCGTGGCGGCGTTCATATTAAAGAGGACGCGCACGGGACTTCAGCTCCGCGCCGTAGGCGAAAGCCCGGCGACAGCGGACGCGGCGGGCATAAACGTAACGAAGTACAAATACTTCGCAACGTGCATCGGCGGTATGATAGCCGGTTTAGGCGGACTTTATCACGCGCTCGTCTTCGTGGGCGTCTGGACGTCAGACCTTATAGGCGATATAGGCTGGCTCGCCATCGCGATAGTCATATTCACCATCTGGAAGCCGGACCTCTGCATACCCGGCGCGTATCTGTTCGGCGGTCTGTATATTCTCTACGACCACCTGAAGCTGCCGTTCCTTACCGGTACTTTCAGACCGATAATAAAGATGCTGCCGTACCTGGTAACGATAATAGTGCTGATAGTTGTAAGCTTCAGAAAGAAGCGCGAGACACAGCCCCCCGCAAGCCTCGGTCTGTCGTATTTCAGAGAGGAAAGATAGCAAAAATCCTGTAGGGGAGGGGTCTGCCCTCCCGAATTAAGAATTAAGAATTCAGAATTAAGACGGGCGGCGTACAGTCGCCCGTTTGCCGTCCCCTTTTCTTGTGCCGTCAGGCAATTAACGCGCGTCAGCGCAATTCATGGCGGAGCCAATTCACGCCCGCAGGGCAATTCATGGCGGAGCCAATTCACGCCCGCAGGGCAATTCATGGCGAAGCCAATTCACGCCCGCAGGGCAATTCATGGCGGAGCCAATTCACGCCCGAAGGGCAATTCATCTTTACAAAACGCCCGCTGTGTAAAAATCCGCTCCGACTATTGACAAATACATATTACTGTGCTATTATTTTATTGAAAAATAATGCTTACGAAAGGATAAAAAAATGAAAAAGTCAATTAGTTTGATTCTTGCAGT
>JAEEGW010000109.1 GCA_016280525.1 Clostridiales bacterium | reverse complement strand
AACTCTGTCGTCAAATACGTTCTCACCGAAATAATCCGATACGGTTTTCATTGTTTTTTCTCCTTTTTTTGTTTGAAAAATGAAGAGGCGCCTTCCACAAATGTGAAAGACGCCTTTGCCTTTTCGTTATTACGGCGGTATTATACTACACAAAAACCGATTTGTCAAGCCTTTTTTGCAATTTTTTTGAAATTTTCCTGCATTTTTTGATTTTGCACAAAACGAGGTGCCGGTTACACCGACAATCTGTGCGCTTCGCGCATATGGGGCTCCCGCGCCCCCTGACCGCCCCAAACCCCACCGCCCCCCGAAAGTCTTCGGGGCTTTTTCGGCGGGAACAAGCCCCTGCCCTACTGTTTGATCAAAGTTGAAATTCTTTTATTTATAACGGGGATTTCATGCTTTCTTTTTTCATAGATCGTACCTGTAAAGAATTCAACATCTATATCATCAGAAAACGATTCAATAATTTTGACAGCTGTTTTCAGCTGCGTTATGGCTTTTTCGTTTTCACCTTTTTCTTCATAGCAGTCCGCTAAAATAAGAAGCATATCTATAACGTCGTCTGCGCAAAGTCGCTTATGCTTGTGCGCCGCCTCAAACCGCTCTTCACCGGTTAGCATTTTTGCATCAAGCTCAAGGCGGGTAAAATATATTTCAGGTATATGTTCAAGCGCCTCCTTCATCATGCCGTATTCGCCTTTTGATTGATACGCCTGCGCCATTATTCTCCATGCGTCAAGGCGCACATCGTCCATTCTTGTGCCTTCAACAAGAGCGCGGCAGATAGAGATTACCTCGTCCGCGCGTTCCGGAACGGGAATAACGCAAAGTAAATTGTTCAGTATTATATCGTTTCCGGGGTATTGTTTTAATCCTTCGTTTAGTATCCTTTCCGCTTCCGCCGGGTTTGTTTCACGGATTTCCCATGAACGACGGCATATATCCATTACTTTTTTCTCCGTTTCGTATAGATTGAAATCAAACAGTTCATCTGTAGAAACGCCGAAAAATGACGCTATTGCGGGTATAAGTGTTACGTCCGGCATAGTTGCCCCGTTCTCCCATTTGCTCACAGATTGAAAGGTAACTCCAAGTGCGGCGGCAAGCACTTCCTGAGAAATACCTTTATTTTTGCGCAGTTCTCTTATTTTCTCCCCTAATTTGATTTTCATGTGTTATATCTCCTTTTCTGTTTGGCAATTTCATTATAGCATATCAAATAGCTTTTATCAATAACGCATATGAAGAGAATTCTTCAACCTGTGATAGAATTTAATACAATGAGTCGGCAAAGCCGACAAATATGGGTGGTCACCCACCCCTCACGGGAACCCCCATTGCTCACTATGTTCGCAACGGGGAACCCCTTTGCTTGGGCTACGCCCGAGAACCCACCATACCCCCCTGTCCCCTCCCGTCATTCTACGAATGAGGGGCGCGAACAATAGGCGCGTCGGGCGGTGGGTGGGGGCCGCCGACGCGCGCGGCTAAAGCCGCAAAAGCCCCGAGAAATCTCGGGGGGTGGTGGGGGTTTGGGGGTGGACGTAGGGGTTCCCCGACGCGAACTCGTGAGCGTTGGGGGTTCCCGGAGAGGGGGGAGGGGGAACCACCAAGCGCGTGAAGCGCACAATTCGTCGGCTCCGCCGACACCTTAATTTTCCCACCCCGGCTTCATCCGTCACTTCGTGACACCTTCTCCAACCGAGAAGGCAATCGGGTCGTCGAGACGCCGACCCCTACCGTCTTAATTCTTAATTCTGAATTCTTAATTTGCAACTCATATTAAAATTTCTTGCAATTTATCATATTTTTTTCTCTTTACCTATTGACAAAACGCAAGTTTTGTATTATAATGCCGTCAAGTGAGCAATGGCGTTCATGACCGGGCAATACCGTCCGGTCACGGCGCCGTTTTGTTTTAAGGAGCAGATTATGGAAAAAGAAGGTAATATAAGAATACCGTCGGGGTGCGCGGTCGCCGCCGTTATATCAAAAGAAGGCAAGCGTATGACCGGCAGCGCGATAGTAGAGGCGATGAAACCGATGCACGACCGCTCAAACGGTCTGGGCGGCGGCTTTGCCGGATACGGTATATATCCGGAATACAGGGATTTTTACGCTCTGCACATGTTTTACGACTGCCGTGATACGCGAAAAGCGTGCGAGGCGTACCTGAAAGAGAGCTTTGAGATAGTAAAAAGCGAACTGATACCGACAAGGCGGATACCGGAAATTACGGACAAGCCGATAATCTGGCGCTACTTCGTATCTCCGTTCAAATCCGTGCTGCACGATCTTCAGCTTGACGAAAAGGAATTCGTTGCGCGCACGGTAATGAAAATAAACACCGATATGAAAGGCGCGTACGTCTTCTCCAGCGGCAAGAACATGGGCACGTTCAAGGCGGTGGGATTCCCCGAGGACGTCGGCGTGTTTTACAAACTTGACGAGTACGAGGGCTACAGCTGGACGGCACACGGCCGCTATCCGACAAACACCCCCGGCTGGTGGGGCGGCGCTCACCCGTTCACCTTGCTTGACTACTCCGTAGTCCACAACGGCGAGATTTCATCCTACGACGCAAACCGCCGCTACATTGAGATGTTCGGCTACAAATGCAATCTTCAGACGGACACGGAAGTGATCACCTACATACTTGACTATCTTATCCGCGTGCAGAAGCTGACCATGAGCGAGGCGGCGTCCGTAATAGCCGCGCCGTTCTGGAGCACGATCGAGGTTAAGAAAGATGAAAAAGAAAAAAACAAATTAAAATATTTAAGGACGGTATTCCCGAGCCTGCTTATAACCGGGCCGTTTTCGATAATTTTGGGCTTTGACGGCGGGTTAATGGCGTTGAACGACAGACTTAAGCTCCGCTCCATGGTCGTCGGTGAAAAGGACGACAAAGTCTTTATCGCAAGCGAGGAGGCGGCGATACGCAAAATGGAGCCGGACGCGGAGCATATCTGGGCGTCTGCCGGCGGCGAGCCGGTCATCGTTACCGTAAAGGATGGTGAGTTTTGATGGGAGTTGAGTTTATATATCCGGAATTTGAGGTCGTGCGGAATTACGACCGCTGCATATCCTGCCGCGTATGCGAGCGACAGTGCAGTAACGAGGTGCATTATTTGAGCAGCGAGCTTGGCAAAATGATCTCCGACGATACAAAATGCGTCAACTGCCAGAGATGCGTTTCGCTCTGCCCGACAAGAGCTTTGAAGATAGTAAAAAGCGACTGCCGTCTGCGTGAAAACGCAAACTGGGACAACGATACTATAAAAGAAATATACAAGCAGGCGAACAGCGGCGGCGTGCTTTTATCCTCCATGGGCAACCCGAAGCCGCTGCCGGTCTACTGGGATAAAATTCTGATAAACGCTTCCCAGGTAACGAACCCGCCGATAGATCCTCTGCGCGAGCCTATGGAAACGAGAGTGTTTTTAGGCAAAAAGCCGCAGATGATAAGCCGCGACGGCAACGGTGATATAATATGCGGGCTTCAGCCACAGATAGAGCTTGCGATGCCCGTTATGTTCTCCGCTATGAGCTACGGCTCGATAAGCTACAACGCTCACGCCTCTCTTGCGCGCGCGGCGACACAGCTCGGCATACTTTACAACACGGGCGAGGGCGGACTCCACGAGGATTTCTACAAATACGGCAAAAATACCATAGTTCAGGTCGCCTCCGGCCGTTTCGGCGTCCATGAGGATTATCTTGAAGCGGGCGCGGCGATAGAGATAAAAATGGGTCAGGGCGCAAAGCCCGGCATCGGCGGACATCTGCCGGGCGCAAAGATCGTCGGCGACGTCTCAAGAACGCGTATGATCCCGGAGGGAACGGACGCGATATCGCCCGCGCCTCACCACGATATTTATTCAATAGAAGATTTAAGACAGCTCGTTTTCTCGCTTAAAGAAGCGACGGAATATACGAAACCGGTCATCGTAAAGGTCGCCGCGGTGCATAACATAGCCGCTATAGCAAGCGGTATCGCGAGAAGCGGCGCTGACATAATAGCGATAGACGGCTTCCGCGGCGGCACGGGCGCGGCGCCGACGAGGATACGCGACAACGTTGGTATACCGATAGAGCTTGCGCTTGCATCGGTCGACCAGCGTCTGCGCGACGAGGGCATACGCGGAAACGTTTCCCTTGTTGCCGGCGGCTCGATCCGCTCGGCGGCGGACGTAGTAAAAGCCGTTGCGCTCGGAGCTGATGCGTGCTACGTTGCGACGGCGGCTCTGCTCGCGCTCGGCTGTCACCTCTGCCGCACCTGTCAGACCGGCAAGTGCAACTGGGGCATAGCGACGCAGCGCCCCGATCTTGTAAAAAGGCTGAATCCCGACATCGGCTCGGAGAGGCTGATAAATCTTATGACCGCGTGGCGGCACGAGATAATGGAGATAATGGGCGGCATGGGTATCAACTCGATAGAAGCGCTCCGCGGCAACCGCCTAATGCTGCGCGGCGTGGGATTAAACGACAAAGAGCTTGAAATATTAGGTATCAAGCACGCGGGTGAATGATATGAAACGTGTTTATGTTAATGAAGAATGGTGCTTAGGCTGTCATTTATGCGAATACAACTGCGCGTTTGCAAACTCCGGTATGAAGGATATGGCGGCGGCGCTTAAAGACAAAAAGATATTTCCGAGAATTCACGTGGAGGGCGACGACAAGATAACTTTT
>JAEEGW010000002.1 GCA_016280525.1 Clostridiales bacterium | reverse complement strand
TTTTAAAATAAACGGCGAGATTTGCCCCGCCGTCGTATCGTGCATGCGCCGCATCTGCGACGAGCGGTCGGATTCTAATATTGAAATGTACTTTACGTATATCAAAGCGATAACGTACGAGCTTGCAAACAGCAGCCTGCAAAAATCCGGCATAGAAAAAAACAAAAAGCGGCAGATTAACGGCAAGGTGGAGCTTCTGAGCGCCGTTACGGAGTATATAGGAATGAATCTGAACATGATAAACGACCTGTCTTTTATAGAAAAGGTCTTTCATTACAGCAACTCTCACGTAAACAGGATATTCCGCGATTATCTGTGCGTTTCCGTATGGCAGTATATAACCGCAAAAAAGCTTGATCTCGCGTATAATCTCATCCGCGACGGATACAGCGCGCAGACCGTAGCCGCGAAATGCGGTTTTAAAGATTACTCGGTGTTCGACAAATCTTTCGTCAAGCATTTCGGCGTCTCGCCGTCCGCCGTCAAGCGCGGGCGTGCAGACACGTTATGATTTTTCAAATATAAAAACAGCTGGCCGGTCATGTCAGCTGTTTTTTCTTTTTTCGCGTTACCAGATGATTATGCGCTTTTCCTCGGGGATATACATTTTATCCGTCGGTTTTACGTCAAAGGTCTCGTACCATTCGCTGAAATTGCGCGGCATCATGTTTGCGCGCAGCTCAGACGGGGAATGAACGTCCATTTTAAGAAGCAGCTTTATAAAGCCCTCCTTGGCTTTTAAGCACCAGACTCTTCCCCAGTTTTTGAAATAAGCCTCAAAATCCGGGTTTTGCCGCTTGTGCATTATCTCTATCGTCACCGCCATGCCGCCGTTGTCCGCTATGTTTTCCGCGCAGACAAGCTCGCCGCTGACTTTGCCGCCGTGGAACGGGATGCCCTCAAACTGCTCTGTCATCTTTTTCGTCAGTCCCTCAAACGTCTTCATGTCCTCTTCCGCCCACCAGTCAAAGAGGTTGCCGTTTTCGTCAAAATGCGCGCCGTTGCTGTCAAACGCGTGGGAGATCTCGTGCCCTATTACCGCGCCGATGCCGCCGAGGTTCTCCTCCGGCTTCTGATCTATTGAATAAAACGGTTTCTGCAAAATCGCCGCCGGGAACGTTATATCGTTTCTGAACGGGTCGTAGCAGGCGTTCACCATGTGTCCGGGCATCTGCCACTGTCCGCGGTCGGTCGGCTTGTTCAGCTTGTCAAGCCCGCGCTTTTTGGTAAGATGCATCAGCTTCTTTCTCGCGTCAAAATACGTTTCCTCTTCCGTTACCGTCAGCGTGTCGTAGAACGGATCGTATTCGTCCGGATATCCCATTTTGATCTTTATGCTTGACAGCTTCAAAACGGCTTTTTCCTTTGTGGCGTCGGCTAAAAACGTATTCTTCCTGATGCGCTCTTCATACGTTTCTATTATCTCTTTTACTATGGAAACGGTGTCTTGCCTTGCCGCTTCGCCGAAATATTTTCTGCCGTAGTAAACGCCGATCGGCTGATCGTATACGCCGGAGATAAGTCTGTACGCCTGTTTTTCGACAGACGGCATTTCCCTTACGCCGGTCAGCTTTCTCATGGCCTGCGTGGAAATCTCGTGTATCTGCCGCGACAGCGCCGGCGCGTAGGCGAACAGAGTCCTGACGTAGCACCAGTGGATGAACAGCGGGAAATTCTTTTCGTTGTATATCTCTTTAAAGCCTTCGACCATGCGCGGATTTGACAGAACTATCGTATCCGGCGTGTTTTCTCCGTACAGCTTTTTCAAAAGGCCTGAAAGATCAAAGGGTTTCAGCATCTCGCAGACTTCTTCCGCCTCGCGCGGATTATACAGCTTGTAATAATTCGCCTGGTCCTTCATGCAAAGCGCTTTTCTGCGGAGCATATCGTCAAACGCTATGGTATCTTTGATATACTGCTTCTGCTCCTTTTTGTCAAGCGGCGAGAGTTTCAGCATCGCCGTCGCCATTTTTCTGTAAAGCGAGAGCATATACATTCTCACTATCGGCTTTTCGTAGTACGACGGGTCAAACAGCAAAAGCTGCGGGTCGTCGATGCAGAAGCTGTGGCGCGTCGTATCCTTCCAGTCCTCCTGGACGTTTATCTCAAACGGGAAAATCACGCAGTCTTCAAGAAGCTCGGCGCTTTGTTCGTTGAATTTCGCCGGCGAATCTATGCCTTTTATCTTTTCAAGCAGCGGATGAAGCGGCTTCATTCCGGCTTCGCTCCGCGCATCCGTGTCCATCGCTTTGCGGTAAAGGCGCACGGCGTCTTCCAGTATCTTTATATCCGGCGTCTGCTCGCCTTTTTCAAACGCGGCGAAATCCGCCATAAGAAGCTTTTCAACGTCCTCGTCAAGCGTCATAAAACCGCCTGTCGCCGGTTTGTCCGCCGGGATAACGGCCTGCTGTATCCATTCGTCGTTTACGGCGTGATACAGATCGTCCTGTATCCTTACCGCCTCGGCATTTTTGCTCATTTCTTATTCTCCTTTGTTTAATTTGCTGTCCGAAAATTCCGTGTTGATGAAAGCAACTCTTGCAAAGTCTTTGATATTGTGTCTTATGATATAGTCTATATACGACATAACGACCTGCGCGGTGTAGATATATCCGCAGGGATTAAGATGTCCTTCAAGATAAAATCTCTGTTTGTATTCCGCGGTTTGGACCGGCATATACTCGTGCAGGTCTATGACGTAGCAGTTTGAAAAATGCTCTGCGATCTTATGTATGACGTCGTGCTGCGCGGCGAGCTTTTTCGCGTGCTCGTGGTCTTCCGGAAGATCCTCTTTCGGCATGGTCAAAAGGAAAAACTTCGCGTCCGGGGCTATTATTTTGTATCTTTGTATTATCTCGCAGTAGCGGCCGGCGAAGGTGTCTTTATTCTGCCTGTAATCTTCGTCGCAGACGTCGGACAGGTCGCCCACGGGCTGGCAGAGGCCGAAAAGATCGTTCGCGCCGAGGGCAATTATGTAAGCCTGCGCCGCTTTTTCCGTGTTCCAGAAGCACATGTTCGCGGCGTATCCGTCGCAGTATTCCTTTGCGGTCATGCCGCCGCGGGAAAAGTTGTAGACCTTGCAGCCCGCCGCGCGCGCTATGTACTGCCCCCACGAATAGTCGAACATATCAAGGTACGACTTGCCGCCCGTCGGCAGCGACACCTCAAATTCACCTGACGACAAACTGTCGCCCACGCACGCGATGGTGCGGAATATACCGCAGAATCCGCCGTCGCTGACAAGCCTGTCAAGCGGCTTTTCATCCGGATCAAAATAAAGCTTGTTCAAATCCATTTTTTACGCCTTTCTTTTTATCTGTACTTTTTAATTTCGTATCACTTGTAGGGGCGAGCATTGATCGGGAACCCCCAAAAACTCGTATCTCGTTTTCGGGGAACGCTCTGCTCGTCCGTTCTGAGCGTCGCATCGGCAACAATTCATGCGCCGCAGGGACCTTTTCGGATGCAAGACCCCGTCCTGCAACAGCGTCACATCGCCTTGCGGCAAGATTCTGTTTGTAAAGGGGGTTCCCCCGCCCGTGAACCCCCAAAAACTCGACAAGCTCGTTTTCGGGGAACCCCGGTCGCCCCCCTATCCACCCCCTTAATCCCCCGCCATCCCCCCAACTATGTCGGGGCTTTTCATGGGGTTCCTACCCGCCGCCGCGCGGCCCCTCAGATACTTCTGAGGGAGCCGGGGTTCCCCGCCGCGAAGAGCGGTGGAGGTTCCCGGGAGGGGTAAGGGGGTTTGGGGGTTGACGAGCCTTGCGCTTCCGGGGGAAGATGAAGCAAGGCGAGGAAAGCGCAGCGGTCGAAAAAAATCAAGCACAGTCGCGGCAGCGACGCGAAGATTTTTTCGGGCACCGCAAGCGGGCATGGGTGGGTAACCGGCATGCTATAATATCAAGTGCAACAAAAATAAATATTGACTTCAAGATGTCCAAGGTGTAAAATGAAGTTCCCACACAAACATAATGCACGGAGGACAAAATGAAGCCGTATACTCATTTTACACCAGAA
>JAEEGW010000014.1 GCA_016280525.1 Clostridiales bacterium | reverse complement strand
GTAAGCTGACCGCCCTCGTCGTAGCCGACGTATCCGGGAGGCGCTCCTATAAGACGCGAGACGGAGTATTTTTCCATATACTCGCTCATATCGATCCTTATCATCGCGCGCTCGTCGTCGAACAGCGCCTGCGCCAGCGCCTTTGCAAGCTCGGTCTTGCCTACGCCCGTCGGACCTAAAAACATAAACGAGCCGATAGGTCTGTTCGGGTCCGCTATGCCCGCGCGGGAGCGGAGAATAGCCTGGCTGACCTTCTGCACCGCCTCGTCCTGACCTATGACTCTCTTGTGGAGTATGTCGTCTAAGTGCAGCAGTTTTGATTTTTCGCTTTCAAGCAGCTTTGATACCGGGATACCCGTCCAGCGCGAGACGATCTTCGCTATCTCTTCCTCGGTCACCTTGTCACGCAAAAACGAATTGCCCTTGCCGTCCGCCGCCTGCTTTTCGGCTTCTTCAAGCTCCGATTTCAGCTTCGGTAAAACGGAATATTTCAACTCCGCGGCTTTTTCAAGATCGTAGCGGTTCTGCGCCGCCTCTATCTGCGCCTGCGTCTGCTCAATCTTCTCACGCAGACCCGCGAGCTTGCCTATACTGTTCTTCTCATTTTCCCAGCGCGCTTTCATCTCGTTGAACTGATCGCGCTCTTTCGCTATCTCGGCTTTTATCTCCTCGAGTCTCGCCTGAGAGAGCTTGTCCGTCTCCTTTGATAATGCCGCGACTTCTATCTCGTGCTGCATTATCTTACGCGAAATTTCATCCATTTCCGTGGGCATGGAGTTCATTTCGGTCTTAATCAGCGCGCACGCCTCATCCACCAGATCTATCGCTTTATCCGGCAGAAATCTGTCGGAAATATATCTGTCGGATAATGTTGCGGCGGAAATAAGCGCGCCGTCCTGTATTTTTACGCCGTGATATACTTCGTAACGCTCTTTCAAGCCTCTTAAAATCGTAATCGTGTCCGCTACGCTCGGCTCTTCAACAAGAACTGTCTGAAAACGTCTTTCAAGCGCGGGGTCTTTTTCTATATATTTTCTGTACTCGTCAAGCGTCGTCGCGCCGATGCAGTGCAGCTCGCCTCTTGCAAGCATAGGTTTTAACAGATTGCCCGCGTCCATGGAGCCTTCCGTCTTGCCGGCGCCGACAACGGTGTGCAGCTCGTCTATGAACATTATTATCTTGCCGTCGGATTTCTTTATCTCGTTTAAAACGGCTTTCAGACGCTCTTCAAATTCGCCCCTGTATTTCGCGCCGGCTATAAGCGCGCCCATGTCGAGAGAGAAGATGCTTCTGTCCTTCAAATTGTCCGGCACGTCGCCGCGGACTATACGCAGAGCAAGTCCCTCCGCAATAGCGGTCTTGCCCACGCCCGGCTCGCCTATCAAGCACGGGTTGTTTTTCGTTTTACGCGACAGTATACGTATAACGCGTCTTATCTCGTCGTCACGGCCGATGACCGGGTCGAGCTTGCGTTCGCGCGCCAGTTTAACAAGATCCTGCCCGTATTTTTCAAGCGCCTGGTACTGATCCTCCGGCGTCTCGCTTGTGACCCTGCTGTTGCCTCTTATGTTTTTAAGCGCGGACAAAAACTCGTTTTCGGTAATATCAAACGTCTTGAAAAGCTGTTTTACTTTATCGTCCGGGTATTTCAAAAGTCCCATAAAAAGATGCTCGACGGATATGAAATCGTCGTTCATCTGCGCGGCTTTTTTCTCCGCGAAATCAAGCGCTTTTGAAAGCTCGTCCTGCATATAAAGCTGGCCGCCGGACTGTCTCGGAAGCGACTGCAGAGCGGTGAGGACAGAGTTTTCAAACGAGTTGCCGTCAACGTTCATGGAACGCAGTATCTGCGGCAGAAGCGCGCTTTCCTGCGTTAAAAGCGCGTATAAAAGATGTATTTGCGTAAGCTGCGGATTGCCGTATTCCTTGGCGTAACTCTGCGCCGCCTGAATGGCTTCCACGCTTTTTTCGGTAAGTTTGTTCGTATTCATATATATTCTCCTTTCGGCAACACTCAAATTAGCACTCACATCATCCAAGTGCTAATTTACTATATCACACCTTTCGGAATTTGTCAATACCTTTTTGAAAAAAAGCGTAAAAATCTTCATTTCAAGCAGAGCAGAGAAACGAGTGATAAAAAAGGGCGAGCATCGCTCGCCCGGAACTAATTATAAAACGTTTATCTTGTTATCACTATCGATATGCAAACCACGGTGACCTTGTCTTCTTTGATATTCAGCGCATATATTTTACCGTTATCGTATGCGTAGCATGCGCCCGCGTAAATATCGCCCTCATCGCCGTTCGTATAGCTTGCTATCTCGCTGCCGGTTGCCCAGTAATAGCAGATATGAGACTCTGAAAGCGGCTCGGAATAAAATCTTTTTTCCATAACAACACGACTTGTATCAGAAGTTATGATCTTATATGAAAACGAATTATCGCCTTTAAATATTAAGTGATCCAGGTCTTCATCTCTTTGCTTTGCATCAATTTTTTCCTTACTGCCGTCCGTATAGTATTTATATTCGTACCCGTTTTTGTACAGAATTATAAAATCGCTGCCGGAAGGTACGCAGCAGGAGAGGCGCATAGATTCGTTTTCGCCGCCTTCATAGACAAGCTCCGGCTTGTCTTCTTCATAATAACGGTATATTTTGTGACCGTCTTCTATAGTATAATACGCGTTGTTGAACGGAACACAGCACGTAAGCGACTTTGTTTCGCTGTTTTTTAAGCTGAAATAACCTTTTATATTGCCGTTTTCGTCATATCTGTTTATTCTTCTGTGCGCCGCGTCGACTATGCAGATATAACCGTTATCTATAAACAGATCGCCGTGCAGCTTTTCAATATCCTGCATATTTTCAAGATGACCGATCTCACCTTCGCCGTCGCCGAAGTTTACGGAAAACTCGTTTGTTTTTTCAAACTTCGTATATTTTGCCGCGGCTACAAGACCGCCGGTATAACTTTCGTACAGCTTATCTATATCGTCAAGCGTGATCAGACCCGAATCATAAGCGTTCTGCAGACCGTAACAGCTTTTTCCGCTTTTCAGCACGTAGAACTCTCTGTCGTTGTAATGCACGAAATCAAGTCCCGCGACGGTCTCCGTCCATTTTGCCTCCGTTTCTGAATATGAGAAGATGCCTATAGCCAGATCACCGTTCCAGAAGGCGTATGACAGATAATATCCGTTGTATTCTCCCTCTCCGTTCATGAAGCAATCGCGCATCGCGCTGCCAAGCCAGTGACGCTGCATACATTCAATATATTTTGTGTATGCGTCGTATACCGTTTTGACTTCGTTTTCGGAAAGATTTGAGTTTTCGGCTGGTATCGCCGCGCCGCCGTCCACCAGATACAGCCGCCGGCCGTTTTTATATCTGAATCTGTACCCGGCAATATCAACGAAAGTATCGGAAACGTCTTCGGCGACTTTGCCCGCCGTGCCGTAGACCGCGGCGTATCTGAAAGCGTCAAGCTTTACACAGAAATCTATCTCAACGCGGTTTTTATACGTTATTTCGCGTTCCGTAGCGGAGTATTTGTT
>JAEEGW010000108.1 GCA_016280525.1 Clostridiales bacterium | reverse complement strand
GACGCAAAACTGTTTTCTGATTTTGACGAATTCCTGCAGTACGGTAAAAGCGTAGGGATGAACGCGGTGTTTTTGGCAAACTATTTCCACCAGCACGCGCCGTTCGCGATAAAGTGCATGGAGGCGGGGATGGACGTCGTCAGCGAATGCACGTCCGCTGCGACGCTGAAAGAGTGTGTAGAACTCGTGCGCTGCGTTGAGCGGACCGGTCGCAAGTATATGATCGCCGAAAACTATCCTTTTATGACGCTGAATCTTGAAATGAAACGCATAGCGGACGGCGGCACGCTCGGCACGTTTTTATATGCCGAGGGCGAATACAACCATTCCGGCACGCTTGAAACGATGCATTATCTGACTCCGTTCAAATATCACTGGAGAGCGTGGATGCCGCGTACGTATTACGTCACGCACGCAATGGGTCCGCTCATGTATATGACGAACAGCATGCCGAAATACGTTTCGGCGCGCGCGGCTCACTCAAAACGGCTTGAAGAAGTGCGTGATTTCCGCCCGAACGACGACGGCATGGCGAGGATGTTCTGTGAGATGGACAACGGCATGACCGCGAGCTTTACCGGCTGCACCGCCATGGCGTCAGATTACAGCCGCTACCGCCTCGTCGGCGATCTCGGCTCGGTAGAGCAGTCCGGCTATACCAACGACAAGGTCAGACTGTTTTACGAGGATTACACGCTGCCGGAGGGCGTTACGGAAGAGGTGCAGTACATAGAACCGGACCTTTCCTACTGGGGAGAAAAAGCCGAAAAGGCGCTGAGTGCCGGTCACGGCGGCGGCGACTACTGGATAGTGCAGAATATGATAGACTATTTTGCAAACGGAGTCGTCCCGTTCTTTGACGTTTACAAAGGCGTCGCCATGTCCGCGACGGCGATACTCGGCTGGCGCAGCTGTCTCAACCACGGTGAAAACTATAAGATACCGGATTTTACAAAGGAAGAGGACAGAGCGGCGGTAGAGCACGACGATCTTACGCCGTTCCCGGATGAAAACGGGGAAGGCGCTACGCTTCCGCCGTCAACAATGTACGGAAAGTACGATAACTGAGCATGCAGCCCGATAAGATATACAGCTTTGAAGAGCTGCTTGACGAGCAGGGCAGTCTTGTCTGGCGCACGACCGGCCGCAGTATGCGCCCTCTCATACGGCAGGGAAAAGACATAATAGTCGTAACGAAACCGTCGGGACGGCTTGAAAAATACGACGTTATACTTTATAAAGTTAAAAATGAGTATCTTTTGCACCGCATACTTGAAGTGCACGACGGCTATTACACCGTAGCCGGAGACAACAACACGTTTCTTGAAAAAGTGACGGACGAGCAGATAATCGGCGTTATGACCGCTTTCAAACGCGGCGGAAAAGATTACGACCTGAACAGCCGCAAATACCGGTTTTATACAAAAAACTGGTGCGGCAGATTCAAGCTCAAATGCGCGGTGTTAAAGCCGCCGCGCGCGGTAAGAAGAGGCTTGTCGCGGGTATATCATAAGATTTTTAAAAACAGGTGATAAAATGGAATTTGCTTCTGTAAACGGGATAGAGCGTCCAGTAAGGCTTTGCGAAAAGACGCGCGCTTTCGCCCTTGAATCGCTCGGGCATAAATACGGGCTGGACGCAAAGAAAACACCGTATATTTCGCTTGACGACGTTCCCGGCTTTGCGGACTTTACGCCGATACAAAAATACGATACGGCGATAAGAGCCATAGCGGAAAACGCGCCGGTAAGGATCTGCGACGGCGAGCTAATAAGCGGCGCGGCGACGTTCGGCGCGGCTATCTCCCACGTCGTTCCGGCGTTTTATAACGGGACACACGTGTATATGAGCAACAGCCATCTCACCGCGGACTTTTTCACCGTAGTGCACGAGGGTTTAGACGGCATAAGGCAAAAGGCGGAGCAGGCGTATGAAAAATACAAAGGTACGGACAAAGAAGAGTTTGCAAAAAGCTGCCTTAACTGTCTAAACAGCTTTGATATATGGCATAAAAGATACTTAAACGAGCTTTGCAATATCGGCTATACGGCAAATTACGAAAATCTGCTCGCCGTTCCGCACAAACCGGCAAAGACGTTTTATCAGGCAACTCAGAGCGTTTGGTTCGCGTTCGCTTTCATGCGTCTGTGCGGCAACTGGCCGGGCATAGGCAGGCTTGATATGCTGCTCGGTCCGTATTTACAAAACGATCTGGAAAACGGCGCTATAACGCTTGAACAAGCCCGTGAGATACTTGCGCATTTCTTTATAAAAGGCTGCGAGTGGATCTGCGGCGGCGACTGCGGCTCGGGCGACGCGCAGCATTACCAGAATCTCGTTATCTCCGGCACGGACGAAAACGGTGCCGACGTGACGAACGAGGTGACGTATCTTATACTTGATATAATAGAAGAGCTCGGCATAAGCGATTTTCCGACGACCGTAAGGCTGAACAAAAACAGCAGCGAAAAGCTGATCAGAAGAGTTGCAGAGGTCATGCGTTTAGGCGGCGGAGTGCTTGCCGTATATAACGAAGACAAGGTCATAGAGTCTATGACGGAATACGGCTATACGCTTACCGAGGCGAGAAGATTCGCAAACGACGGCTGCTGGGAGGTACAGGTCCCCGGCAAAACGTATTTTACATACGTTCCTTACGATTTTCTGCAGCTTTTGCAGAAAAAAACGCTTAAAAGCTACGGTGAGACCGTAGATTTTGATGATTTTGAATCGTTATATAAGGCGTATCTGTGCGATGTACGAAACTTGCTTGAAGGGCTTTTGTCGGATATAAAAACGAATCTGATGAAGTGCAATGACGGCGGCGAATGGGTATGGAAGCCGAATATGCCGTGCACGGTCATATCGCTTTTTGAGGGCGGATGCGTTGAAAAAGGGCGCTCGTATCTCGAAGGCGGCCCGGTCTATAACGTTATCTCGCCGCATATAGGCGGTCTGGCGGACACGGTGAACAGCATGTACGCGATAAAGAAACTCGTGTTTGACGATAAAAAGATCGGTTTTGCCGATTTTATGCAAGTGTTACGCGAAAACTGGGAAAACGACGAGGCGCTGCGGCAGTACGCGTTAAACAAATACGTGTATTACGGCAACGACG